>CAYNJI010000018.1:0-7946 GCA_964397605.1 uncultured Dehalococcoidia bacterium
TGGGATGGCACCTGTCCCTACAGCAGATTTCTGCCCAAACGGACAATCCGTCTTTATGAAGAAAGGGTTTCCCTACCGGAAATGACAGGAGGAATCTTGGGAAAGAAGGAAGACGCTAAGTGGCCACGCCCGCCCCCGCCGGCTCTAGCTTGGCGTCTTCACCACCGGGCGTGACTTGCCCGGGTCTCCGGCGGCTACCACGCCCTCCTCCTCCAGCAACTCAAGTAGCTGCATAGCTCGCGTGTAGCCAATCTGCAGCCGCCTCTGGAGCATGGCGGGCGACACGTGTTGGTACTTGTCGCACAGCTCCCGCGCCTTCTCTAACAGGTCGTCCTCCAACGGCTCCCGCATGTCTTCTTCGTCCTCGTCCGGCTCTCGCAAGGGCATGTCCGGCAGCGGCGGTCCCTTCTGTTCCTTCCAGAAGTCGATCACCGATTCGAACTCCGAGTCCGACACGAAGGTGCCCTGAATGCGCTGGGACGTTGGGGATTGGGCCGAAAGGTAAAGCATGTCCCCCTTGCCCAGGAGCTTGTCCGCGCCGGAGCCGTCCAGGATCACCCTGGAGTCCACCTGAGAGGCGACGGCGAAGGCGATACGTCCGGGGACGTTGGCCTTCAGCAGGCCCGTGACCACCTTCACCGACGGTCGCTGGGTACACAGAATCAGATGTATGCCCGTCGCTCGTCCCAGCTGGGCCAGCCGCACCAGGGATTGTTCAACCTCGAATCCGGACGTCATCATCAGGTCTGCCAGCTCGTCGATTATCAGCAGTGCGTAGGGCATCTGCTCCTTGCTTCTCTGGTTGTAACCGACAATGTTGCGAACGCCGATATCCTCCATGAGCTTGTATCTACGGAACATCTCCCGCAGCAGGGCGGCCAAAACGTCCAGCACCTCGTCGGGGTCAACAATGACCGGCGAATAGAGATGGGGAATTCCGTTGAAGGGCGTCAGTTCCACCCGCTTGGGGTCTACCATCAACATCCTTAGCCGGTCCGGCCGATTGGACAACAGAAGTGACATAACCACCGAGTTGATGCAGACGCTCTTGCCGCTTCCCGTGGAGCCGGCAATGAGCAGATGGGGAAGGCTCAACAGGTTCGCAACCACAGGCTCTCCGCCCGTGTCCTGACCAAGGGCTATGGGCAGCCCACCGTGTTTCACAATCTTCTGAAATTCAGGGTCGGTAACCACGGATTTCAAGGGGACGATGCTGGGATTCGGGTTGGGGACCTCCAGCCCCACGAAGCCTTCTCCCGGCACCTGGGGTTGAATCCTGAGAGAGGACGTCTTAAGCGCCAGTGCCAGGTCCGCCTCCCGCGAAACGATGCTCTGCACCTTCACGCGCCCGAGGTCCACGGAGGACTTCTCGTCCGCGGCTTTGGCGTCCCGGTTCTTCTTGATGCGGCCGGGCACCAGGCCGAACCGGATAATCCGCGGTCCCGTCTTGATGTCCGTGACGGAAACCTCCACCCCATAGTCGGCCATGGTGGACTCTATGCAGGTAGCCATCTCGGAGAGGGTCTCCTGGGGCGCCGACTTCACAGCGCCATTTTCCAGCAAGTCCAGGCTGGGAAGTTTCCATTCGGAGGCCGTTTTGCCGTCGTCGAAGGAAGCCCCGTTGACGGACGCAATCTCAGCCTGTTGGGGCACCTGCAACTCCTCGGACTCCAGCATCTTGCTGACGCGTCCCGTAGCTTCCTGCGCCGATTCTTCGCCTTTGCCGCTGATGCCTTTGACCTTCTCCCAGAGCAGGCCGGGCAGAGCAGCGATCCCTCGCCCCACGGACAGCAGTCCCACGCCTATGTAACGCGCTATCGAAGCGGTGCCCGCTTCGGAACCGGTCACGTGCCAACGGTAGAGGAAGACGACCGCCAACAACAGCAGTAGGCCCAGTACCTTGGGCAGGCCGAACAGCAGGGGATACCCCCCGAAATAGCTGCCCCAGCTTCCCGACATCCCAACCTCGTCCAGGGCGCCAAATTCCTGATAGAAGAAGGAGAGTCCCCCCAGTACAGCCATCACGAACAGGGCGGAGCCGACCCAGTAGTGGGGATGGTCCCTGAAGCTCTGCCGGGCGAAGATGAGGGAGGCCACGAAGGCGGCCAACCACACGCCGACGGGGAGGTATCCGTAGCCCAGGTAGGTCCAGACGCGCTCTCGCAGGTCTACCATGAAGTAGAGGGTCGCGGCGGGGGCGATCACCAGGGCCAGAAAGGCCAAGACCCAAATTGCGTAGCGAGTAGTCAGGAATGAGAAGAGCTTCTTCACTGGGTTTGTACCGAGCCTTTCCGAGGTTTCCGCTATGAGTGCAGTTATACTTCCAGGGTCACCGGTACAATCATAGGTCGTCGGCCCATGTCCTTGTAAAGAAGCCTGCGGGCGATTTTCTTCACATTTTGGGTTATGTAACTTACGTCTACGGGATATGTGGCTTGGCGGTCGAGGGAATCAAAGATATCCGACGCCATCCGTCTGAAGACTTGCTCCCGCCTCGCATCCTCTGTGAAGCCGCTGGAAACCACCGCCGGTTCCTCCACCGGTACGCCCGTTTCCCGGTCGAGGCTAACTACGATGATGACTACGCCGTCTCTGGCCAGCGTTCGTCGGTCTTCCAACACCGGGCTGTCGGGGTCTATGGGGTTCAGCCCGTCGAGGTAGACGTTGCCCGCCTTCGTCTTTTCCAACCGCCGCCCGCCCGACTCCGTAAGCTCCAGCACGTCCCCGTCCTGCAGCAAGAACACGTTGTTTTCCTTAACGCCCATCTGCTCTGCCAGGGCGGCGTGGGCTGCCAACCCCCGGAATTCGCCGTGAACGGGAACGAAGAAGCGGGGCTTGGTGAGGGTTAGCACCGTCTTCAACTCCTCCCGAGCGGCGTGGCCGTGGACGTGCACAGTGGCGATGCGGTCGTAGAGGACGCGTGCACCCCGCCGCACCAGGTTGTTAATAGTCCGGTTCACGACTTTTTCGTTGCCCGGAATGGCGGAGGCGGAGATTATCACTGTGTCTTTTGGCAAGATGCGAATCTGTCGATGATCGTCTCTGGCGATGCGTACCAGGGCGGAGGAAGGCTCTCCCTGGCTGCCCGTGGTGATGAGAACTACCTGCTCCGGCGGCAGCTGCGCGGCCCTCTGGAGGGACACCAGCACGCCCGGCGATGATTTGATGTAGCCCATCTCCGAGGCCATAGCCACGTTGTCGACCATGCGCCGCCCCGCCACGGCCACCTTGCGGCCGTGGGCCTCTGCTGCGTCTAGCACAAGCTGGATGCGCGATATGAGGGAAGCGAAGGTGGCCACCAGCACCCGCGCCGGCGCCTCGCCGATGGCCTTCATCAACGTATCCCCCACTATTTGCTCAGAAGGCGTGTAGCCTTCCGTCTCTGCGTAGGTCGAATCCGAAAGGAGCGCAAGCACACCCTCTTCGCCGAAGCGGCCCAATGCCCTCAGGTCCGTGATGCTTCCGTCCACGGGCGTGTAGTCGATCTTGAAGTCCCCTGTGTGCACTACGAGTCCCGCCGGCGTCCGAATGGCCAGCCCGAAGGCGTCGGGGATGCTGTGGCTTACCCTGAACGCCTCCACCTCGAAGGGCCCGACCTGGAAGGGCTTGCCCTCCTCTATCAACCGGAGGTCTGCGTCCCGTAGGAGGCCGTAGTCCCGCAGCTTGACCTTGATCAGCCCTTGGGCCAGCCGTGGCGCGTATACCGGTACATTGAGTTGGGGCAGTACGAATGGAAGGGCGCCGGTGTGGTCTTCGTGGCCGTGGGTAATCAGGATGGCCCGGACCTTGTGGCGATGTTCCAGCAGGTAGGAGATGTTGGGTATGGCCAGGTCCACTCCTGGCGCGTCCTCTCCTGGAAAGAGGATGCCGCAATCCACTACGACTATGTCGTCCCCCCACTCCAACACCATCATGTTTTTGCCGATTTCCCCAAGGCCGCCCAGGGGAATCAGCTTCAACGGGGTAGTGGCCACTTACCGGCCCTGGGAGAACATGTCAAGCTGCTGGGCTGGTGGCTTTGGCTCCTCGACTGTAGGCGCCGCCTTGTCTACCAGGCCGGGAATTGCCTTGAAGTCATCCTCGATGACGCTCCGCAGATTCCCGTTGTGGAGGGCGGCGGCCGGATGGTACATGGGGTAGATTGTTCGCTCTTCCACCTGCCGGGCCTTTGCCCTCACTCGGCCGATGGTCTGGTTGGGGATGAAGCGGGCCATGGAGAACCGACCCAGGGTAACGATGACCTTGGGGTTGATGATTTCAATCTGTTCGTCCAAGTGCTTGCGGCAAGCCTCAATCTCCCCCGGCAACGGGTCTCGATTGTTCGGCGGCCGGCACTTCACTACGTTGGTAATAAAAACGTCCTTCCTCTTGAGACCGGAAGAGGTGATTAGCTGGTCCAGGAATTTGCCTGCGGGGCCCACGAAGGGAAGTCCCTGGCGGTCCTCGTGGAACCCGGGCCCTTCGCCAATCATCATGATGTCAGCGGTGGAGGGGCCGTCCCCGGGCACCGCTTTAGTTCGGGTCTTGCTCAACGGACAGTCGATACACTGTTCTATCCGCTTGGCCAGTTCTTCAAATCGGGTCATGGCCGGCAACCTCGCGGCAAGCTGTACCAACCAAGTGTATCACAGAAAGCACCGGCTTTTGTGGGAACCCCTATCAGGAGAGTCCCACTGTACGTCCCGGCTGCTATTCGTCCCCGACGCCTTGGCCCCTGAGATAATCTATGGCGTCCTGCACTGTGATTATCTGCTCTGATTCCTCGTCGGAAATGGAAATCTCGTTGTCGTCGGTGGTGAATTCTTCCTCGAAGGCCATTATGAGTTCAACCTGGTCCAGAGAGTCGGCGTTGAAGGTCTCCGTAAACGAGGCCTCCGGGACCACCTGGTCCTCTTCTACGCCGAGCTTGTCTACGACGATGGCCATGACTCTTTCCTCAATTGTTGCCATGCTTTTCACCCTTTTGACGTGTGCTTGCTTTGGATTCCGGTCGGTCCAGTTCCATTAGAGACCCCAACACGCCATTCACGAACCTGGGAGAGCTTTCGCTCCCGAATGTCTTGGCCAGTTCCACGGCCTCGTTGATCGCCACCTTGGGAGGCGTGGAACCTGAGTATCTTATTTCGTATATGGCTATCCTCAGAACGTTGCGGTCGACTATTGAAATGTGGGCCACCGGCCAGGCCGGGGCCAATTCCCCTATAGCACCGTCTATCTTTTTCAGATTATCGGCTATCCCCTGCACCAGACCCAGGGTAAAACCCCTTCCCGCGGCCCCCAGGAACTCTTCCCTCAGGAGCCTTTCGGCTGACGCTTTCGGCGAATGGTCGGAAGCGTCCCCTTCGTATAGGGCCTTGAGCGCCACTCCCCTAGCTTTACTGCGAAGAGGTGTGGCCTGTTTGGAAACCATGGGATCGGGTCTTCTGGTAGGGACTACAGCAGCGGATACTGCTCGGCTACTCTCTGAGCCGAGCTTGAGTCGTCCACGTTCGCCGTCTTGGCCTGGCGGTCAATGCGCTTGACCAGGCCGGACAGGACGTGACCGGGGCCGAACTCTACAAAGGTGGTTACCCCCATGTCTATCATGCATTCCACGGACTGCTTCCACTGGACGCAGTGGCAGATCTGGCTCTCCAACTCCTGCTTGATCTCCTCCCCGGTGGTTAACTGCTGTCCGGAGAGGTTGGCTACTATGGGCGCAGTGGGTGGGTTGAAGGTGCTCTCCTCCAGGGCCTTGCTCAGGCCGTCCTGAGCCGGGGCCATTAGTTGCGAATGGAACGCGCCGGCCACCGCTAGAGGTATGACCCTCCGGGCACCGGCGGCTTTGGCCGACTGCATGGCCACCTCAAGGGCGGCCTTGTCTCCGCTGATTACTATCTGGTCGTGGGAGTTGACGTTGGCAATTTCAACGCCCGCCTCCCGGCAAATTTCTGCCAGGGTATCCTCGTCCAACCCCAATATCGCCGCCATGCCGCCGGAGCGGTGCTCCGCGGCCATCTGCATCAAGCTGCCCCGACGCTGCACCAATTGAATGCCATCCACCAGGTCCAGGACTCCGGCGGCTACCAGGGAGGTATACTCCCCCAGGCTGTGGCCGGCGAAGGCCACGGGCGCTACGGGTTCGCACATTTCTAGCTCCTCCAGGGCGGCAAGTGACGCCAGGGAGGTGGCCATAATGGCCGGCTGGGAGTTCACGGTCTTCTGCAAGTTACAGGAGGGCCCGTTGAACATCAGCTTGGTTAGGGAAAAGGATAAGGACTCGTCTACGGTATCAAGAACTTCTCTGGCTCGTCGGGAGGTTTGGTAGAGTTCCTGGCCCATCCCTACGAACTGAGAACCCTGGCCTGGGAATATGAAGGCAATTCCAGGCTTGTTTTTTGTTTTCGTAACGTCCCCCTTAACGAATTTAATCGAGTAGAACAAAAAAATGGTTCGGCAAGTTAAAAAGGGTTACTGGAAAACCGCTAAATTTCTTGTTCGACACCTCCTGGCCTGAAGATTTGCCGACCTTTGTAGAACCCACACTTGGGGCAAGCCCGGTGGGGAAATTTGGCCGCGCGGCACTGCGGACAAAGGGAAAGATGTAAAGGTTTGAGCCGGTAGGCCTGATGTTTCTGGCGGCTTCTGCCCCGGCTCAGTTTTTTAGTTGGTAGGGCTCCCATTAGCGGCCTCTCTCTCTGGATGAACCCAAGGTAGCCAACTCCCTCCAGCGGGGGTCCGCGGGGAGTTCCTGGTCCTGGGGCCGGTGATTATGATTATGTGTTTTGCCATAGACGCCGCAGCTTGGGCAGATGCCCACACACTGGGGATGGCATAGAATTTTTGCGGGTAGATTGAGTATGAGGTGTTGTCGAAAGATCTCTCCGAGGTCGAGAACGCCGCCGCTGTCTACGAACGACTCTATGTCCGCCAAGTCGATGGACTGTGGCTCGCTCGTCCGGAACAGCTCGGTGATATCGGCGTGGACGGGCTGTCGGAAGCTTCGCCGCAGGCACCGGTCGCAGACCTGGACCGCCTGCATACTCAAGTGGGCCTCCGTCCGGACGCCCTGGTTGAAGCGGGTTAACCTAAGCTGCCCTTGGATCCGCTCGCCTGTCACCGGCTCTGCGGTTCCTACCTCGTCCACCTCCAAGCCCCACTGGCAGCCCACTGGTTCCCGTAAGAGATCAGAAACATTATGTTGCATATAGTTGTTAAACGCTTCGCGAAAGACGGCAAATTATAGGTTTAGAAATTGAGCCATGTCAAGCTGGCGTGCTCGTTTAGCAGCTATTGGCCTAACTATTTGACAGGTTAAGATTAGTCATGCAAACATACGTACATGGCCATGGTCAATTGCGGTGCAGATTCCAGACCGTAGTGAGGGCTCGTTTCTAGCAATCTTCTCCATGAAGGTTGTAGGAGGAATAACTGCTATTGTGTAGGTTCGGCCATGGGCATCTACAACTTCGGTATTAGAGTTGATGGCTGCCGCGGTTGTCGTAAGTGCTGCTACAACTGCCATTATAACTGAGGTGGGCACCATGTTAGCCGAACGCTACCTACGCAGACGTTTTCAAGAAGGACGGGAACAGGAACGTAGACAGTTAGCTCGACGGATGGCGGAGCTAACCCCTAAAGAGCGTCTCAAAGAGATCAACCGTCTAATTGCAGAGACGCGGGGCATAATCGATAAGCACGGCAGATCAACTCCAACAGAGAAGTAAAAATCAGAGATTAGTCAGCATGTAGATAACAATGCTTCTCTCGCCATTAGGTTCTGTGGCGCTAGCTGGTAGATTGCAAGCATCACAAGGCGTAAGCAGAAGTGCTAACGGCTGAACTCGGCTACGTGTAGGACCTTTCCTCAACGGTTTCCTGGATGAAAGTTATGATGTCACCCGTGGATGCGCCGGGGCCGAATATGCCCCTTAGCCCCATTTTCTCAAGTTCCGGTTGGTACTCCC
>CAYNJI010000018.1:7956-8349 GCA_964397605.1 uncultured Dehalococcoidia bacterium
TATGATGCCGCCCGCCAGCAGCAGCACGTCCTCCATGCCGTTTGCCCTGAGGCCGGCGATGATTTCCGGGAAAAGCTCCATGTGGGCGCCGGATAGAATGCTCAAGCCAATGACGTCCACGTCCTCCTGTAGCGCCGTCTCCACAATCATCCGGGGCGTCTGCCGTATGCCGGTGTAGACTACCTCCATGCCCGCGTCCCGGAGGGCACGGGCGATGACCTTTGCGCCCCGGTCGTGGCCGTCCAGCCCGGGTTTCGCCACCAGCACCCTGATTATGCGTTCCGGTTCAGCCATGATGCCCTTCGCGTTCATTTGTCTCCGACAAAAGAAGGATCCACTTCCACGCTCTGCACCAGCTCCGTGAGTACGCCGTGGACGGACCGGGGATGGATG
>CAYNJI010000018.1:8359-11156 GCA_964397605.1 uncultured Dehalococcoidia bacterium
GCAAGATGGTGCAGCCCTTCGCCCCGACGCTCGATGAAGCGACCCACGGGAGTCTCCGGGCCCGTCGGCTGCAGCAGCTCCAGCCGAGTCTGTCCCACCGAAATCAGCGCCGCCCGCACGCCCTGGTCCTCCAGTTCCTTCACTTCCGGCATGGGCACGCCAAAGGTCTCCCGGAAGAAGGCCAGGGCCCCGTCCAGGTCAGCGACCGCCACTCCCACGTGGTCCACGTACTCCACAACGCACGTCTTACTCAAGATTTTCGTTCCTTATACAACGCGGATTGGTGAATGGGCTCTGGCCCGGCGCATCGATATCCAAAAGGGCCCAAAAACCTCATAGCTGAAACTTCTGAAGCATCTGGCGGGCTATGACTAAGCGCTGCACCTCCGAAGTGCCCTCGTAGATGCTGGTGACTCGGGAATCCCGGAAGTAGCGCTCTACGTCGGACTCCTTGAAATAGCCGTAGCCGCCATGAATCTGCAGGGCGTTGGAACTCACCCGGAAGCAGGCCTCGGACGCGTAAAGCTTTGCCATGGACGCGGCCTCCAAATAAGGCTCGCCCCGGTCTTTCAGGGTGGCGGCGTGCATCGTCATGGTCTGGCTGGCGTAGATGTCCGTGGCCATGTCGGCGATCATGAACTGGATGGCCTGATGTTCCGCGATGGCTTTGCCGAAGGTGCGACGCTGCTGAGCGTACTGCACCGCCGACTCGAAAGCAGCCATGGCAATGCCGATGCACTGAGCCGCTATGACGATGCGGCTGGAGTCCAGAATTGCCATGGCGTACCGGAAGCCTCGGCCTGCCTCGCCGATGAGGTTCTCCCGTGGCACCTCCACGTCCTCGAAGGTCATCTCCACGGTGCTGGAACCCCTCATGCCCATCTTCCCATGCTGCTTGTTCACCTGAAACCCGTCGGAATCTCCGTCTACGATAAAGGCGGTGACGCCCCGGTGTCGCAAGCTCCGGTCCACGGTGGCAAACACTACGGTGGCATGGGCAACGTCGCCGTTGGTTATGAAGATCTTACTGCCGTTGAGTACGAATGCCCCGTTGCGCTCCGACGCAGTTGTTTGAAGCGCGGCGGCGTCAGAGCCGGAACCTGGTTCCGTCAGCGCCCAGGCTAAGATCTTTGAGCCGTCCACGGCGCCGGGGATGTACTTCGACTTCTGTTCTTCGCTCCCGAACTGATTGATGGTCTCCAGTCCAAGAGAGCGGTGGGCCAGCAGGTTCACGGCAGAGGCGGCGTCGCCTCTGGATACTTCCTGAATGGCGATGACCATCTGGCGGTGACTGCCTCCGCTGCCGCCGAAGGCCGGGTCCACGCCGATGCCCGCAAGACCCAATCCCACCATGCTGCGCCAGACTTCCCAGGAGAACTCTTCCTTCTCGTCCATCTCCCGGGCGCGGGGCTTGAGTTCCCTATCGGCAAACTCCCGCACCACCGCCTGCAGCATCCGCTCTTCTTCCGTCAATAGCAGGTCTACCATGTTGGACCCCTTGATTCTCGTATTGGGTACGCCAGTGGTCCGGCGCCCTTCACCTATTATTTATAACAGAAGACGGCCCATTTGTGCTCCCCGTTGTCCTCGCGGAGGCGGGGACCCATCCCTTTCTCTACCCTTTCCTCGTAGGGGCGGTTCGCGAACCGCCCGTTCACCACCGACAACCACGCCCCCGCACATCCTACAGTCCCACCATCTCCCGCTGCTCGCCGAAGACCCCACGGAAAACGTCGCATATCTCCCCCAGCGTCCAGTAGCTCTCCACGCACTCCAGGATAGCCGCTACCGTGTTGTCGTCGGAGCGGGCGACTTCCTCCAATCGAGCCAGGGCCGCCGATGCAGCCGCCCCGTCCCGCTCTCGCCGCACGCGTTCCAGCCGCGCCGTCTGTCGATGGGCCGCCTCCTCGTCTACCTTCAGCGAACTGCCGTCCGGCGGGTCCTCCGTTCGATACTTGTTCACCCCAACGATGGTCCGCCGTCCCGCCTCCACGTCCATCTGGTGCTGATACGCGGCCTGGTGAATCTCCCCCATCTGAAAACCCTGCTCCAGCGCGGTAACGGCGCCACCCATTTCGTCAATGCGGCGTATGTACTCCCACGCCCCCTCCTCCAACCGGCGGGTCAGGTCCTCCACGTAGTAGGAGCCGCCCAGCGGGTCCACCACGTCTGCAATGCCCGTCTCGTGGGCCAGAATTTGCTGCGTGCGAAGAGATATCTGCACCGACTCCTCGGAGGGAAGCGAAAGAGCTTCGTCCCGAGAGTTCACGTGAAGGGACTGGGTGCCCCCCAGAACGGCGGCAAGGGCCTGCAGCGTGGTGCGAACCACGTTGTTGTTGGGCTGCTGCGCTGTGAGGGTTACGCCCGCCGTCTGGGTGTGAAACCGCAGCCGCATGGAGCGGGGATTTCGGGCGTGGAAGCGTTCTTTCATAATCGTTGCCCACATCTTCCGGGCCGCCCGGAACTTGGCCGCCTCCTCGAAGATGTTGTTGTGGGACACGAAGAAGAACGACACGCGCCCAGCGAATTCGTCCACGTCCAAGCCCGCGTCCACCGCCGCCTGAACGTACTCGATGGCGTTCGCGAAGGTGAAGGCCAGCTCCTGTACCGCCGTCGCGCCGGCCTCCCGCATGTGGTAGCCGCTGACGCTGATGGTGTTCCAACGGGGAATGTGGTCGGAGCAGTACTTGAACACGTCCACCACCAGCCGCATGGAGGGTTGGGGCGGGTAGATGTAGGTGCCGCGGGCGATGTACTCCTTGAGAATGTCGTTCTGAAGGGTGCCGCTGATGCTGGA
>CAYNJI010000019.1:0-9793 GCA_964397605.1 uncultured Dehalococcoidia bacterium
GAGTGGGAGATGGATATGGTTAGATGGATGACTCCGAGAAATTCGCCGCGCCTGGCAGCCCGCCCATGAAGCTTCAGGGAAGGCGGATGGCCACGTCGTCGCACCACTTCTATCTCTTTCCAGGCGATGCCCCGAATGCCCAGGCCCAGGGCCTTGGACGTAGCTTCTTTGGCTGCAAAGCGGGCGGCCAGCCGATTGTTCTTGCCGCTGCAGAATGCCAGCTCCTCCGGCGTATAGATGCGGCGGAGAAAGCGGTCTCCCCAGCGGGCGACAACGTCCCGAATGCGGTGAATCTCTATAATGTCTATACCGGTTACGAGCATGGCGACGACTCCCGCGGCACAACTGTGACCTGAGGCTGTATTATAGGCTCGGCATCGAAGGGTGTCGAACGGCTACCCGGGGATGAAAGGAGGCGGCATGGCAAAGATTCTTGACGGACGGGCCACATCATTGGAGATGCACAAAGAGGTGGCCGCCCGGGTGGAAGATCTGCGCCGAAATTGCAACGTTGTTCCAGGGTTGGCGGTGGTCCTGGCGGGTGACGATCCGGCGTCGGTAGTCTACGTCAGGAACAAGGCGAGGGCCTGCGAAAAGGTGGGAATTCGCTCCAAGACTGTTCATCTTGCCTCCGACGTCTCTCAGGAAGAGCTTCTGGCAGTTATCGAGAGGTTGAACGGGGATGAACGATATCATGGCATCCTGGTGCAGCTTCCCCTGCCCGCCCATCTGGACGAGGGGGCGGCGATTCGGGCATTGTCGCCAAACAAGGACGTGGACTGCATTCATCCTCTGAATGTGGGGCTGCTGAGTCAGGGAGTTTCGGATTTCTTACCGGCCACACCGGGAGGGATACAGCAGCTACTGCTTCGCAATGGGCTGAGTCCTGAAGGAAAGCACGTAGTGATATGCGGACGCAGCAACATTGTGGGCAAGCCCTTGGGGATGCTGCTATTGCAGAAGGGGGCCGGCGCCAACGCAACGGTAACGGTGTGCCACACGGGAACGTCGGACCTCGGGCAGATGACTCGTGAGGCGGATATATTGGTGGCGGCGGTGGGGAGGCCGGGGGCCATAACTGCGAACATGGTGAAGTCCGGCGCGGTGGTGGTGGACGTGGGCATCAACCGGGTGGAGGACTCTTCCCGCCGGCGAGGGTACAGGCTGGTGGGGGACGTGGACTTTGATGCCGTGTCGGAAAAAGCATCGGCAATCACGCCCGTGCCAGGAGGCGTGGGCCCCATGACCATCGCAATGCTGTTGGTGAACACCGTGACGGCGGCGCGGAAGGCGGCTGGTTGACGCTCGTTGGATTGTTGGTGCGTTAGAATTCCGATAGAGTCCGCTCCAAGCCTTTGCGGCCATTCGATTCGTTCGCCCCTTCACAAAGGCACGCGGTCAATATATACTGCCATGGTTTGAAGGGGTCGTAAGGCCCCATAAATTTGCAGTGGCGAAGGGGGAGCGTATGCCCATTGGCGCAGGGCTGGAGAAGCTAAAAGGGTACCTGGAGGAGAACAAGCCCCGGCATATAGAGCGCATTCAGCGGCTGGTTCGGCAGCCCAGCGTGTCTACGGAAGACTTCGGTGTGGTGGAGTGCGCCGACCTGTTGGTGGAGCAGCATCTGGAAGTAGGCTGCCAAGAGGCGGAGGTGATCCAGACGGGCGGGCTTCCCGGAGTCTGGGCGTCATACGACGCGGGTGCGGCCAAGACCATAGTCGTCTACGCTAACTTCGACACCAGGCCAGTGCTTCCCAACGAAAAGTGGGAGCATCCGCCCTTCGGCGCGACCATAACGACGGCGGGATCCGCCGGACGAGTGCTCATGGGCCGCGGCGCCCTTTCCTACAAGGGGCAATACGGGGCTTGGCTCAACACCCTGGAGGCCCTGATCGCGGTGGAAGGTACGCTGCCGGTCAACGTGATGATGCTCCTGGAGGGGGACGAGATTCTGGGCAGTCCCTACTACCGGGATATGTTCGCCAAGTACCGCAACCGATTGGAAAAGGCTGACGCTAGCCTCAGCCCGGGCGCGTCCCAGGGTGCAAACGGCACGGTGGGTATGACGCTGGGCTACAAGGGAATGATATATGCAGAACTTATCGCCAGCGGTGAGCGATGGGGCCGCGGTCCCCAGGGCGCACCCCTGCACGGCATGACCAAATCAGTTGTGGACAGCCCCGTTTGGCGGCTGGTCCACGCCCTCTCCACTCTGACGGAGCCCGACGGCAATACCATTGCAGTGAAGGGGTTCTACGACGAGGTGCGACCGCCTTCGGAGGAAGAGCGACGGGCCGTCCTCACGGGCAGGCCGTGGAGTCAGTCGCTTCCCGGCGTGGCGGGCGCACCGGTGCCCGCCGGAGATCTGAGCGACGAAGAAACTATTTTGAATTTCTACTACGGCCCAAGCCTCAACATCAACGGCATTCGGGGTGGGTTCACCGGGCCCGGCACACTGCCATTCAGCCTGCCGCACGAAGCCTCGGCCCGTTTTGATATTCGGGTGCCTCGCGGCTACCGGGCGCAGACGGCCGTGAGACTCATTCGGGAGCACCTGGACGCGGCGGGCTACGAAGACGTGGAGTTCCGCGCCATGGGGGCCTACGATCCCTCCAGCGCCGACCCCAATTCGGAACTGGTGAAGTCCGTCGTACGGGCTTTCGACACTATGGAAGTGCCGCTAAGCATCGCGCCCTTCAGTGGCGGCGGCGGCCCGTGGTCCCTCTTTCCGACGGAGCTCGGCATTCCCATGGTTCGAGGCGTGGGGGTGGGCGGCGGCAGCGCAGGGGCCAACGAATACCTGGTACTCGACGGCACAGACAAAATGGGCGGGCTTGTAGAGTGCTCGCTTTCCCACATTCACATGTTGAAGTCATACGCAGAAGGGAGTTAAAGATGAACCGGCAAAACCTCATCAGGATGATTAACGAGGAGCTTTCAGGAGAGCGTGCCCTTGAGTCGGCCACGCACATGACCGATTTTTACCGGTCGCCTGGAGCCCAGGGATACCACCGGGCCACGGACTTTGTGGCGGACCTCTTTCGCGCCAACGGCATGGACAAGGTCTGGGTTGAGCGCTACCCCTTGGACGGTGAAACGAAGTTCGTCACCCAATCCATGCCCCTGGCATGGGACCCCATAAGCGCGGAGCTTCGCATCGGCTCCGCCCAGGGCGAGCTCCTGGTTTCCTATGAGAAGGCGCCCTCATGCTTGCCCTGGTGGACGCCTCCCACGCCCACGGGGGGCGTTACTTTGGAACTGATAGACGTGGGTACCGGCGAAAGGCCGGAGGACTATCAGAAGCAGGACGTTCACGGCAAGGTAGTGCTGATTCGAAGCACGGAGCGGGCCAGCGGCTGGGGACATGCTGCTAATCTGGCAATGGATGCAGGCGTTGCGGGAATCGTCACCGACTACTTGCTTTACCAGACGGCGCCCTTCCGAACGCGAGAATCTCTCCCTGACCCGGTGATGCTCCTGCGCATGCCTTCCACACGCAACACTGCCTGGGGTATTGTGGTCAACTATCACGCTGCCGAGAAGCTGGCGGCCCTGGCTGCGAACGGCGGCACGAAAGTATTTGCGGACGTGCAGGCCACGACTTTCAAGGGAGAGGGCCAGAATCTGTTAGCAGATATTCGCGGCACGGACAAGGCGGACGAGTACATTCAGTTCGTGTGCCATGCCACTTCGGGCACCAAGCCTGGCGCCAACTGCGCCTCCGGCCCGGCGCTGCTGGCGGAGATGGGCCGCACCATGTCGAAGCTGATTGCTAGCGGTAAAGTACCCCGTCCTCGCCGCACCATTCGCTTCCTGGTGAACGTTGAAGGCCAGGGCACTAAGAACTACGTCCACAACCACCCGACGGAAATAGAAAACACACACGTGGTGATAGCCCTGGACAGCGTGGGCCACGACCAGCAGAAGTGCAAGTCGGCCCTGCTGTTCTACCACTCCCCGGACTCGGTTCCCACCTACATCAACGACTTCTACGGAAGCCTCATGGAGCAGACGCCCAAAGAGACCCGTTGGGTGTTCCACAACGTCGATTCCATCCCCTTCGTGAACTTCCTGGAGCATCCCTATTGCCCTTGGAGCGACAACAAGTATTACCCGGCCTTTGGAATTCCTTCGCCGCTGATCATGTCCTGGCCGGACCTCTACTTCCACACGGACTACCTGTCCGCGGACAACCTGGACGCCAAGGTGTTCAAGCGGGGCGGGAACACTACGGCCCTCGCGGCTCTGCTGCTGGCCAGCGCGGGTTCCTCAGAGGCTGAGGACATGATGCGGTTAGTGGGAAGTCGCAGCCAGTTCCGCCTCTCTCGCATTGCCCTGGAAGCGAAGGGCGGTTCGGAAGAGGGCCGGGTACGGAGGCGCCTCGCTAACTTTGCCAGTCGTGACCAGCAGGCAGTTGCTTCGGCAATGATACTGGCGGACGATGGGGACAAGGCGGGTCTGGAAGCCACCAGCTCTGCCGTCCAGAAGGAGATTGGCGACCGGCTGGAGGAGGTCGGCGGCTGGCTGACAAACGGCGCCAGCGCGGCGGAGGAATTCGCCCCCGGCAACGTGGTTCCCCGCCGATTGGTCAAGCGGGACGCTCCCGGACTGGCTGGAACGGGCTATTGGGACCTCTATACCATGTGGCAGGAGATGGAAGCCAGGGACCCGAAGATGCGCTACGACTCCTTGCGAATCATTGCGGACGAGATCTGGAATTTCGTAGACGGCAAGCGGTCGGTGAACGACATTGCCGAGGCGATCGGCTCGGAGTTTGACTTCGACCTGGAGTCCCGGCACGTGCTGAAACTCTTTGAGGGATTGGTGAGTGAGGGCTTCGTAGCTCTGGACAGTTCCAGCTAACCGGATTCGCCCTCGGGCGCACATATTCTGGGGAGACCGATAGGGGGTAGACATGTCACGGGCACTTAAGGTGCATCTGTTGCTGCTGGCCGTGGTTGTGGCGTTGTCGTTGCCTTTCTATGGCTTCCAATGGCACCTGACGCTGCACATTTTGGCTGCGATTCTGTTCGTGGGTGGTCTTGTATCGTCAACCCTGTGGATGGCGTTGGCCCACTGCAATGGAACAGCAGCAGTCATGGGGTTTGCTGCCAAGGCGACACGTCAGGCGGGCCTGCTTCTTGTCGCTCCCGCCGCTGCGCTTGCCCTTCTGAATGGGCTGATGATGTCGGCTGATAGGTGGGGAGGGTGGGGTGGATTTCATGAGCACCGGTGGATAGAGATTGCCCTCGCGCTGTTTGTATTGGCGGTGGTCCTATGGGGGGCGTTTGTACATCGGTACATGGTCAAGCTGGCGCGGATTGGGGAGCAGGCCGCGACCGCCGATGGACTACTTAGCGCGGAAACCAACGCGCTGTTGAAGCGTTGGTACTTCTGGAGCGGTGTCACCCTAGCCCTGTCCGTGGCTATCCTCTATCTGATGGTAGTCAAGCCATGACACCGAGTGTCGTTGTCTAGCCACGGGACGTTTGTCGTCGCACCCTCGGTGAAATTCGAAAGTACAGGTTCGCCATGAATGGCGGCGGGATCAGGAATGGGCTGTACTACGGCTGGATAATGGTAGGGGCGTCCTTCTTCATCTCCTTCCTGACTGTGGGTGGACGAAACGGCTTCGGCGTGTTCGTCATTCCGATGAGTGAGGAATTTTCCTGGGACCGGAGCACTATTTCGCTGGCGGCGTCCATCGGATTCCTGCTTAACGGTTTGAGCCAGCCCTTCATTGGCCGTCTCTACGATAGGATTGGCGGGCGTAAGCTGATTCTGGTCAGCCTGGTGATAATCGGCATATCGAACTTGATGCTGGCGGCCACCAACCACATCGTGTTCCTGATAATCGTCTTTGGCGTGGTGATGGCGATTGCAATGAGCGGCGGGTCCATAAATACCACTGTGTCGATAATCTCCAAGTGGTTCGAGCGGAAGCGGGCGATGGCGGTGGCAATAGTCGCGGCGGGAGCGCCCACGGGCGGTCTGATTCTGGTACCGCTTTCGTCGTACCTGATAGAGCTGGCAGGCTGGCGGACCACCTGGGCGGTGTTGGGCGTGATGGTGCTGGCGCTGGCGGTGCCGCTGGCCTACTTCGTCATGCGGGAGCAGCCCCAGGACCTGGGATTAATGCCCGACGGCGATGCCCGACAAACGTCGGCGGACGGCAAGGTGATTAGGGTGGTAAAGCGGGCGCCCTTGGAGTCGGAGAGGTGGGTCTCGTGCTTTGGCACCTTACCCATGTGGCAGTTGAGCGGGGCCTACTTTGTCTGCGGATTCACGACGGCGCTGATTTCCACTCACTTTGTGCCCTTTGCTATTGAGGCGGGGTACTCCCAGTCCATGGCGGCCTCGGCCTTTGGCGTGATGAGCGGGCTAAACGTGGTTGGGGTGATGATGGCGGGCGCGCTTGGCGACCGGTTCGGGAGGAAGAATCTGCTTGCGCTTGTATACCTGCTGCGAGGAGGCGCTTACGTGATGTTGCTGCTGGTCCCGGGCCTACTGGGCTTGTGGAGCTTCTCGCTGGTGGCGGGCTTCTCCTGGATTGCCACGGTGCCCTTGACTACGTCGCTGACGGCAGATGTGTACGGGCTACGCAACATCGGAATTCTGGGGGGCATCGTGTTCATGGCGCACCAGATTGGTGGGGCCACCAGCATCCAGCTTGCGGGCGTACTGCGAGATGCGACGGGCTCCTACGAGGTGCCGTTGATAATTGCCGCGGTGCTGCTTGTGTGCGCCAGCCTGGTGAGTTTTTCTATTCGGGAGAAGAAGTATTCGGCCCGCTACCAGCAAACGACCACGCCGGGGGAGCCGGCACCTCAAGGGGCCTGACGTGGAGAAGCGGATTGACATAAACCACGGGGCGGGATGATGCTGGGGTTTCTTTCGGTAGCCGCCCATCACGGGGAGGCGGGAGATCCGGACCTGCTGGAATGGATTATGCACCGGTTGGACTCGCTAATTGGCCTGGACCCCGCGGTGATAGTGATTATTTTGACCGCAGTGATTGTCTTGATTCCGGTGGGGGTCCTGGCTCTGTACGCGCTGCACCGCCGTAAGGCGTCAGCGTAAGAGGAAACCTCCAGCTGACTTGCAGTTCCACATCTCTATTCACTAGCTACTGGGCGGTCTTCACCCACAAGGAGCGTCCGTCGGTGGTGATCTCAACAGTTCCGTGAAGCGCTGTCATATACAGGCCGTCCTGACCGACGAGTTTTTCAAGCCGGTCGATTGCCT
This sequence comes from uncultured Dehalococcoidia bacterium, assembly GCA_964397605.1. Classification (GTDB taxonomy): domain Bacteria; phylum Chloroflexota; class Dehalococcoidia; order Lucifugimonadales; genus JAPULR01. Next base: position 7,246 of record CAYNJI010000019.1, read on the forward strand.
CCTGGTGTGGATGGCCGTGGCGGTTGTCTTCTCCCGATTGAACTACGGCCACTGCTGGATTCACTGCCCGCAGAAAGAACGGGTCGGATGAGTTCCTGCTGCCGTGGTGAGACACCTTGAGGACTGTGCTGGGCGGGGCTAATCCTTCCCGCAGCAGTTCCAATTCGACCTTCTCCTCGATATCTCCAGTCAGGAGAAAGCTGACGTCGCCGAATTCCAGGCGTAGAACCACGCTCTGGTTGTTCGTGTTGCGGTCCGTAGGCTGGCCGGAATCGAGTGCAGGGTTGAGAACCTTCAGAATAAGACCATTGCCGAGATCTATGTATGCGCCCCTGTGAACGGAGATCGGCTCCAGAGATTTCTCCTCCAGGGCCTGCCGCCAACGGAGGTAGAGGGAGGAAGTTCCGGGTATTCCCTCCGCTACTGCGTCTACGGCGTGGCGCTGGACGACGCCCACCAGCCCCGCCAGATGGTCTTCGTCCGTGTGGGTGGAAACCACCAGGTTAAGGTGGCGGTCCCAGAAGGGGAGATGGGCGTTCAACGCTTGAATTGCTTCTACGGGGTCGGGGCCGCCGTCGACGAGCACTCGTTGGCCGGTTGGGGTGACGATGAGTATGCTATCACCCTGGTCGACGTCAAGGAAGATGACGTGGAGACGTCCGTCGGGGGCGGAAAGGGCCTGGGCCCAAGCCACGGCGGCTAATAGGGATAGGGCGGCGGCGGGTACGAGGAGTCTTAGATTGACTGCGCTAAACCGGAATGCGAATGGGTGCAGGAAGGCCATAAACTTCCTTCGCACCGCATCCAGGGTGGGCAAAGGAGTCAGGGCCGCCAGGGTCAGGGGGGCGTAATAGAGCCAAACCAGCAGGCCGCTAAACCGGGGCATCTCGATGAGTCCACCGGGCAGGGCGGCTAACCCTTGGATGAGGGCGGTAAGGTAGGTTATGGACGCATAGGCTGTCCAGCCGACCAGGTTACCCAGTGCGGGATGTATTAAGTCGGCAGCGACTGTCAAGCCGGAGGTGATCAGGATGGGCGGAAGGGCGGGCAGGGCCAGAACGGTGGCGGGTATGCCCAGCGTGGGCAGCTGATGGAAGTGGAAAGCCACCAGGGGCAGCGTTGCCAGGGTCGCTGCTACGGATACGACGGCGCTGAGAAGGGCGCCCCGGGCTATGGAACGCGGGAATCCCTGGCGTTCGTGGGTAAGCCCCAGTTTCTCCTGAAGCCAGCTAGTCAGAGGTGGGGCCAGCAGGGCGATGCCGGCCACGGCCGCAAAGCTGAGTTGGAAAGAAAGGTCTTGCAGAATCGCCGGGTCCAGCCCGGCCATCACACCGGCGGCAAGCGCCAAGGCGGGAAAGACGTTTCGAGGACGCCCGACGCCAATGGCCGTCAGATAGAGAGATCCCATGATTGCGGCTCGAACAACGGAGGGGGAGAGCCCGCTCAGGAGAGTGTAGGCCCAGAGGGCAAAGAGGGGAACGAGAAGGTAGTAGGGCCTCTTCCGGCCAAACAGGTAGGCGGATCCTGCTATTGTCAGAACCAGAACCACGCCAACGTGTAAGCCGGAGATGGCGAGCAGATGGGACGTGCCTGTGCTGCGGAAGCTTTCACGGAGCTCCGCCGGAAGGTTGTCACGCTGGCCGAGGAGCAGCGTTTGGGCAACGGCGGCCTGCGGCTCCGGCAGGGCGCGTTCCAGGCTTCTACCCATCCTGTCCCTGATGTCGTAAAGAGTGTCCAGGATGGAATTGCCCCGACCCTCCTCTTGCAGTTCAACCCTTGGGAAGTCCATTACCAGGTGGATGTTCTGGCGAGCGAGGTAGTCCCGGTAGTCGAAGGTTTCGAGGATGGGTGGCACGGCCAGTGAACCCTCGAGAATGAGACGGTCTCCGTAGCGGAGGTGGGGTTCCCGCCGGAGGGACACAAGCTCCGGAGTGGGTCTAGCCGTCACCAGCACGTCGGCGGTCAGGTCCTCCCATCCGTCTCCCCTGTCTATGGAGCGGGCTTGGAGGACAAACCGGAGGGCGCTGCCCCGGCTCTCCGGCGGGCCTGCTACGGTTCCGTTGAGTCGCACTGACGACTGCGTTTCGTCCGGTACAAATGCAGGTGGAGATTCTGATGCGTCGGAACGAAGCAGTCCCAGAAGGAAGAGGGCGGCGAGAAGGGTTGCGACGAAGAGGCTAAGGCGCTTCCATCCTTGCATCCCGGCCCAACTGCCGACGGAGCGGCGTCCCGATAGGAGTATGAGCAGGCCAATTCCCAGTAGCGCGAAAAGTGGGACGAGGATAGTCCACAGGGGAGGGTGCAGCAGAGACCCCAGGAGGAGGCCGCCCACCCACGCCGCCGTGAGGTTCAGCAGCCTCACGGCATAGAAATATCGACGGTTATCAGATGCCGAATGTTCTCAAAAGTGGCCGGGCCTATGCCCGGAACGCTGGTGACCTCTGAAGTTTCGCCGAAGGGGCCGTAGATCTCCCGGAACTGGATGATGGCTTCAGCCCTCACCTCCCCGATTCCAGGCAGCATCTGCAGCCGCGCTTGGGAGGCGGCG
>CAYNJI010000019.1:9803-11128 GCA_964397605.1 uncultured Dehalococcoidia bacterium
ACGGGGTTGTCAGGAGAGGGGGCCGCTACGTCGGGGGTGGGCGATGTATTCCTTGCGGACAGGGTCGGGTTCGTACTTGCGGGAGCGGCGGTGGAGATTTCTTTGTCGTCCTTGGATTCTCCTGCGAGTGGCAGGTGATAGTGCTGTTCGTCTTCTAAAAGGGCCGCCATGTTCACCGTGGTGGCGTCGGCATCCGGCAGTAGTCCCCCGGCGGAATGCACTGCCTCCTGTAGCCTGTCCCCCTCTCGAAAGGAGTAAACGCCGGGTTGGGCCACTGCGCCGCTGACGTAGACCTTCAGCTCAGGCGTAGGGGTGGGCGTAGGGAGAGAGACTTCAATGCCGGGATTGGTGTCTGGTTGAAGCAGTAGGGCCAACACGCCGGAGACTGCGGCAACGGTGGCAATGATGAGGAGGGCGTTGATCCACCGTTGGGAAGAAGCACTATCAGAGTTGCTGCCCTTGTCTTTAGTAGGAGCCAACCGGTGAAGCCCATCTGCTAGACCTTATGTTCACCTAAAGAAGATAGCAGAGAGTCATACCGGAATTCAAGACCTATTTTGGAGGAGCTTAGTTTTTCTGTTAGATGGGCGGCCTCTGAATGTGCCAGGGAGTGGCTTCCTGGAAACGGTGAGCTACTCTCAGCAGCAGCCCGTCGGAGAAGGGTCGTCCTGCCAGTTGCAACGCCGTCGGGAGCTTGGGGCTTCCTTCGGCTGAGACGAATCCGCAATGCACTGCCAGGGCCGGAACGCTGGCCAGGTTGAAGGAACCGGTCAAGCTGCGCCGGCCGGACATCCGTGCCCTTGCCTCGTCCTGACTGAATATGCCTGGCTTATTGTTTATGAGCGGCGCCGGTTCTGAGGAGTTCGGAAGGGCTAGAACGTCCACATTCTCCAAGGCCTCAAACACCTGCCTTCTCACCAGTTCCCGGAGTTTCAGCGCTTTGTAGTAAAGCTGGCCGGGCACAACGCAGCCCGTGAGGAAGTCTGTGCGGACGTTATGGTCGTAGTCCTGGGGCTTGGAGGCTAGCCAGTCCCGATGCCCGGGCGCCGCTTCCACCTCTATGTGGATGCGGTTGATGGCGGCGGTGTAGGGCAGCAGCGGAATGGAAACTTCGTCGACGGAGGCACCAAGGCGTTCCAGCGTAGCGATAGCTCTGGACACGGTGTCGCGGACCTGGGGCTGGACGAAGTCGGCGTATAGGCCTTCCTTAACTATGCCTATCCTAAGACCCTTAATATCGCCCTCCAATGCAGCTTGATAGTCTGCCGACGGGCCGTGCGCAGTGTAGGGGTCATTGGGGTCGTGGCCGGCGATGGCCTGTAGGG
>CAYNJI010000020.1:0-10965 GCA_964397605.1 uncultured Dehalococcoidia bacterium
GTCCTACTTTATCTACAAGCTCACCTACCCCACGGCCTTCGTCCTCGACCGGGAGAACGTGGAGACGGGCCGACGCTGGGTGCGGGAACCCAATGGCTCCGGCCCCTTCATGTTGTCAGAGTACGTCCCCGGGGAGAGGCTGATTTTAACCAAGAACCCCAACTACCACCTGGGCCCGGCCCATCTTGAGCAGGTGGAGCTCATTCTCAGCGGCGGCACTTCCATGCTCATGTACGAGAACGACGAGATTGACATTACGGGCGTGGGGATTGCCGACCTGGATAGGCTGCTGGACCCGAGCAACAGCCTCAACGCAGACCTTCAGCGTGCACTTCCTTCCTTCAGCACCAGCTACATAGGGATGAACACCACCGTGCCGCCCTTCGACGACGTGAAAGTACGGCAGGCGCTGAACTACGCCGTCAACCGGCAGGAGATAGCCAGCCTGGTACTGGGAGACCTGGTGACCCCGGCCAAGGGCATCCTGCCGCCGGGATTTCCGGCCTTCAACTCCCAGCTTGCGGGATACACCTACAACCCGGAGAAGGCCCAACAGCTGCTCAGCGAGTCTAAGTACGCCGACAATATAAGCGACTATCCCATGATTCTGACGGTGGCGGGCGGCTTCGGCGCGTCGGTGGACCTGGACCTGGAGAGCATCACCTTCTCCTGGCAGGAGGTGTTGGGCGTGCAGGTGGAGTTTCAGCAGACGGAGTTCGCCACTTATCTGCAGGACCTTCACAAGCGTCGCTTCGACATGTTCCAGATTGCCTGGATTGCGGACTACCCGGACCCGGAGAACTTCCTGGACATCCTGTTCCACAGCGAAAGCAGCAACAACCACACCCGTTACAGCAACTCGGAAGTCGACCGGCTGTTGGAGCAGGCCCGCACGGAGAGAGACCAGGCCACCCGGTTCGATCTCTATAAGCAAGCCGAAGAGATAATCGTGGACGAAGCGCCCTGGATCCCGCTATGGCACAGCGGCGAGCAGTACGTTCTGATAAAGCCTCATGTGAAGGATTACTACCTAACCCAGCTGATAGTGCCCAGACTAAGATTTGTTCGCATCGAAGAATAGGCTCTAAGCTCTATGGGGGCCTACGTTATAAGACGCCTGGCGTGGACGCCGGTATTGCTTCTAATCGTGGCCCTCATAACTTTCCTGCTCGGCACCTATGGCCCTGGAGACCCGGTGGAGGTTCTCCAGGGCCAATATAATAATCCCGAGGTAGTGGAGCGGATCCGTCAGCAGCGGGGATTGGATAGGAACGTCTTCGTCCAATACGGCGTTTATATCAAGAACCTGGTGCGCGGCGACCTGGGGGAAAGCTTCAAGTACCGGGACCGCACGGTGGCGGAACTCATCGGCAAGCGCATCTGGGTATCGGCTCAGCTGGGGCTGGCGGCATCCATCGTAGCCCTGTCTCTCGGCATACCCCTGGGCGTCTTCACCGCCATGAAGCAGGGCACGTGGATAGACGTTACCACCGTGAGCATCACTCTATTCTTCATGTCGCTGCCCGTCTTCATCACCGCGCCGTTGCTTCTGCTCACCTTCGGCCTTTGGTTGGGCATACTGCCCATTCAGGGTTGGGGAGGCTTTTTCGACCCCCGCATCGTCATGCCCGCCCTGGTGCTGGGAGTGCCCGGGATAGCGGTGATTACCCGCTTGACCCGCGCCAGCACCCTGGAAGTTCTATCCCAGGACTACGTCAGAACGGCGCGGGCAAAGGGTCTGGGCGAGTTCCTTGTGCGTAGGCGGCACATTCTGCGGAATTCCCTGATTCCCGTCGTCACTGTGGTGGGCCTCTCTCTGGCGACGCTGGTGGAGGGTTCCTTCATCACGGAGGGCTATTTCGGCATTCCGGGCATCGGCAGCCTGGCCATCGAAGCTTTCTTCTCCAGAGACTATCCGGTGATTACGGCTCTCGTGCTGATAATCGCCGCAGCCTTCGTGGCAGCCAATCTCATTGTAGACGTGGGTTATCGCTTCCTGGACCCACGCATCCGGTACTAGAGTCGTGTGGAAAATGAAGGCAAGTTCTTGACGACCACTCAAGTTGAAATGACGGCGGGTGGGGGATTCGGCCCCTCCGGCAGCCTGTGGGCCCTGGCCCTGCGTAGGTTGCTGCGAAAGAAAATCGCCGTGACCTGCCTGGCTATAATAGCAATCATGTACCTGGCGGGGGCTTTCACGATATTCAGGTCGCCCACCCCCTACGGATACAACGACCAGGACCTGCGGGCCGAATCGGTGAAGCAAGGCCCAAGTCTAGCCCACCCCTTCGGGACCGACCGGCTGGGCCGGGACTTGCTGACCCGGGTCATCTACGGACTGCGAACGACGGTAATCATCACCGTGGCCGCAATACTGACGGGCAGCCTGCTGCTGGGCATTGGCATGGGGCTGATTTCGGGCTACTTCGGCGGGTGGCTGGACTCGGTGATAATGCGCGTCGGCGAGGTGTTCTTAGCCTTCCCCGGCCTGCTGTTGGTCATTCTCATTGCAGCGACGGTGAAGCCAAGGGTGAAGGAGTGGGTGGAAGGTTGGGCCGGCGGCCTGGAGAACCTTACGGGCATAGACCTCATCCAGTTGGGAATCGTCGATTATGTGGTGCTGTTCGCCGCCCTTTCCGCCTTCTCCTGGGTGGGCATGGCGCGGCTGGTGAGGGGCCAAGTCCTTTATGTAAAGCAGAGCCAGTACGTGGAGGCGGCGGTGGCCATGGGCGCCTCCCACTGGCGCATTCTAACGTCCCACGTGTTGCCGAACATCATTAGCCCCATCATTGTGGTGGTGTCCATGGGGATGGGAGCCACCGCGGGCTCGGAGATAATCCTGAGCTGGCTGGGCGTCGGCATTCAGCCGCCTACTCCCAGCCTGGGGGTGATGATTTACAAGAACGGCAACATCGGCGTGCTTCGGTCCGACCCTCACCTGATTCTCTTTCCGGTCCTAACGGTGACGGTGCTTATTTTCGCCTTCAATCTCCTAGGGGACGCTCTCAACGACGCGCTGAACCCCCGCGCCCGATAAGGGATAAGGGGTTTCAACGCCTTCGCGCTCAGCTTGGGTATGCCAGGCGGCGCGCCACCTTCCGGCTAGCCCTTGGCCGCGGGGCCGAACGCTCCGGCACAGTCCTAGAGCGGCGGCTTCCTGAACCGCCGCAGGCCAAGGAATCCGACGGGTCCGGCCAGCAGCAGCAGCATGAAGGGTTCCAAGGCTACGGAGGCGTTGACCCGGGCGTCCCTACTGCATCCACCGGGACGTCGGTCCGCCTCAACATCGCCTTCCTTGGGTTCTGCTGTGGCAGCGTCGCTTTCTCCTTCGGTTGGCACATCGGTAACGGCAGCGATCGGCGGCGCAGGTTCGGTAGTGGGAGGGGCCTGTTCGGGAGGAGCCTCTTCATAGCCGAAGGGGCGCAAACCCATGCCGCTTCGCCATTCCGTGTCCAACCCGTCCTGGTCGAATCCGTAGACCTGTAGCATGGCCTGGTCCAGAGAAAAGGTGTGGTCAAGCTGGGCCATGAGTTCCGCCATTCTCTCCTCCCCATAGGTGTTGATGAGGTAGGACACCACGGAACGGGACTGGCCGTAGGAGATAACCACGTCATCGGGGTCGCCCGTGAATCTGGTGAGGTACGCGAGGGGCTTCACACGACGGGTGTAGATGCCGTAGAGGAGGGCGTTGTCGTAGCTTTCGCTGGGGGCCACGTTGCCGAATTCCGCCAGCCCTTCGTTGAGCCAGGCGGGAATGATCGTGTAAGCGCGTCCCGCGGCGTCGTCCACCAGCACGTGCGTCACCTCGTGGGAGGCGATGCCTTCGATACCCGGGTCCGTGCCCAGGACCAGAAGCACCCGTATATCGGTGAAGGCCTGCCCCTGGGTGATAAGCCCTTCGCGCACGGTCTGGGCGCGGGGCGGAAGCGCAGACGACATGTGCCTGTAGTTGTTGTAGGCAATTATGTTAATTGGCGCTACCTGCTCAACGCCCAGCACCCGGGCCATGTTCGTGGTGGCGTCCAGGGAGGCGTCAAGAATGGACCTGGCGCGGGTTTCCGTAGGCCCGTAGTAGTAGACGGTGAGGGGGCCTTCGGAGATGGACGTCCACTCAAAGCGGGAGTCCGTATAGACGAACTCCTTCTGCTCCGTCTTGAAAGATTCGCCGTCTTCGGTAAACACCTGATAGTGGTAGCGAAATACTGCGCCGGGCGGGATGAAGGCGGTTCCTCCTTCGCTGCCTACGCTGGTATCCAGGAAAAAGCTGGCCTGGGTAACAGGACCTTTATCGAATTCCAAGAGACCGTAGGAGATGGTGTCAGCGCCCGGCGACTTGTAGAAGACCCGGATGTCGTCAACGGGGCTGTCTGTCTCAAGGGAGAGGTTGAAGATGATGCCGTCGGGGAACTGGCTGGTAACTTCGTCGACCAGGATTACGACACTGTCGTCGGCGCTGGCGGTAGTCAGGCCGGCGGCCAAGATTAGGGCCACCGCTGCAAAGGTGGCAAAGGCGATGAGTCTTCTCACTGGGACACTTCCACTATATATGTGAAGGGTTTCCTTCCTCCCTCCCAATAGTGCTACGAAGGAAATCCGCAGCGGGATTTATTGGGCGACGCCTCCGGCTGACCACCCTGTTGCAAATTGCCGACTATGCTACCGGGTGATGAACATGGGCATTATCAGGTGTACGTACTGGTCGGAGCCGGGCGAGGTGAACACGCCGGCGCGGGAGGGACCGCTGGTCTTGATGGACACCTCTTCTCCGTCGATGTTGGCGAGAACGTCCAGCAGGTACTGGCCGTTGAAGGCAATGGTGGACTCCTCGCCGGTTATCTGGCCGTCGATCTCGGCGGCATTCTCACCGACCTCGTCATCCTTGGACGAGATGATCATCTGACCCGTCGGGCCGTCTTCACTGCCGGAGTTCATCTGTACCTTGACTATGTTGTTGCTGTCTCTAACAAAGATGTAGACGGACCTGGAAGCCGCCAGGATATCCGTGATTCTAAGGGTCGCCTCCGACTTGGTGTCTCTCATGGCGTCTTCGAGGAGGTCCATATAGCGGGGGAAGTTCCCCTGAATGATCTGGGAGACGATTTGCAAGTCGTCGAGCCGAAACAGCACCTGGTTCTTGGAAGAGGACACCAGCACGTCCATGGTCGAGTCCTGTTCGCCAATGAGACGACTCACCTCGCTGAAAGTGCGCGCGGGGATGATGACGTTCACGGGCTTTTCCACCGGCTTCAAGATGCTGCCCTGCTTTACGGCCAGGCGGAAGCCGTCGGCGGCGGCCAGGGTCAGCTTGTCCCCCTCTATCTCCACCAGGATGCCGGAAAGGACTGGCCGGGTCTCTTCGGTGTCGGCGGCAAAGGCGGTCTGGTCGATGGACCGCTTGATGTCCCGGGTGGAGACTTGGAACTCAACGCCTTCTTCGGCGGAGATGGTGGGAATGGGGGGAAAGTCTTCGGCGTCGGTGCCGCTGATCCGAGCGTTGATGCGGCCGCTATTGAGACTCAGGCTCTTTGGTCGCTCGCTGCCAGTGATCTCTATCTGGCCCGCAGGGAGGGATCCGATGAACTCCGTGAGGAGCCGTGCTGGCACGGTGATGGAACCTTCCTCCTCTATCATGGCCCCAATCCAGGTGGTGATGCCGATTTCAAGATTTGTGGCGGAAAGCTTGAGCCTTCCACCATCGGTGGCCAGGAGAACGTTCTGGGTGATGGGAAGGGTGCTACGAACGGCGACGGCCCGGCCTACAACGGCCAAGGCTTTGCTCAGGTTCTCCTGCAGACAAGACAGCTTCATATACCAGACCTCTTTCTTGAAGTGCACGTATGATAAGCCGTTGCCCGATAAGGGTCAACACGTAGGCAGTTGGAACGAGGATGTAGGAGCGCGGGAGAAGGGCATCGGAAGGTCCCTATGATGGTAGAGACTAAATTCACGGATGGAGGGGTGGTTTTGTAATGGGTGCGTCCAGGCTACACGGACGAGGCTAAATTACTCTTGGGAAAAATGTACGGGGCGCTTCAACTTTCTAATCGTGGATGTACGCTGCACGTCATTACCGGCTGGGCATGCACTAGAGAAAAACTTTTTGCAGAATTTTCGAACCAGTGCCGCAGCAACATTCTCGCTGCATGGCGTGCGGTGATCTTATGGACGTGCTTACGGTGACTTTTGCAAAAAAGTAAAGTGGCAAGGCGCATTACCTTGCCACTTTAGAACAATTGGAGCCAAATTTAGCTGGAGCGCTTGACCTCCAGGGTCTCTCCTGGGGCCAAAGCAACCCTGCGAACCTCGATTCCGAGCTTGAGGAGCCAGTAGCCCAGGGTGGCCTTGCTGACCCCTAGTTCCGCCGCGGTCGCGGAAAGACCAAGTTCGTTGACCTTCTCGGGGAGAAGCTTCTCCAAGTCTCTTTGGTACGCTTCCTCTACCCTTTTCATCAACTTTGTCTTTCTAGCCAAACTGCACCCCCTTACTAGCTATTTGGACTTCTTGTGGGGCATAATAGCACCCGTTCTATAGAAGTGTCAAGGGTGTCCTAGAGTTATATAAGAAAAAGCTAAACTTTGTCCAGAACACGCAAGAATTTTTAGAACACGCTCATTCTGGCCCGCTACACTTCTACTAATATGCGCGATTTCTAACCTTTCTTGGGATGATGACTACAGAGTTCAAGCTGAGGCACTACACTTCTATATTGACCCATTACCGGTACTTTACCTTTATGGACGGTAGTGCAATGCAACGGTTCACTTCGCTACCGCTCATTACCACAGCCTTGGAGGCTTCATCGTGAAACTAGGCAAGCTAACTCCCAACTTTCTGGAGGGCCTGCTGAGCCGAGTAACAGTAGAGGACCCACGGGTGATTCTAGGGCCAAAGGTGGGAGAGGACGCCGCACTGCTGGATTTCGGCGACGAGGTCCTGGTGGCCAAGACGGACCCTATAACCTTTGCTACGGATCTCATCGGCTGGTACGCGGTGCAGGTCAACGCTAACGACGTGGCCTGCGCCGGCGCGCCCCCACGGTGGTTCATGGCCACCCTGCTTCTTCCCCAAGGTATGGACGAAGAGGGTGTTTCGGAAATCTTCCGGCAGATTACCCAGGCCTGCCGCTCTTTGGGGGTTACGCTGGTGGGCGGCCATACGGAGGTGACACACAATCTCGATAAGCCCATCGTAGTCGGCTGCATGCTGGGGGTTGCGCCCAAGGGCAAAGCGTTGACTACCGCCGGCGCCGAGGTTGGCGATTATGTCATATTGACCAAGGGGGTATCCCTCGAAGGTTCGGCCCTCCTCGCCCGGGAGCGCGATGAGGCGCTTCGAGAGGGCGGAATGGACCCAGCTATGATTGAAGAGGCGGCGGGCTTTCTCTTCGACCCCGGCATCAGCGTGGTGAAGGACGCCCGGGTTGCCTGCGACGCCGTCAACGTACACAGTCTCCACGACCCGACGGAGGGGGGGCTGGCAACGGGACTGCAAGAGGTGGCGTCAGCGGCGGGCGTGGGGATGGTGGTGGACAGGGAGCGTATTCCCTTTCTTCCTCAATGTGTGGAGATATGTAATATTCTGAAGCTGGACCCCTTGGGCCTGCTGGCGTCTGGCTCTCTGATAATCACACTACGCCCCGACGAAGCCCCTCAGTTGCTTTCCGCTCTGGACAAGGAGGGCATTGACGCTTGTCAGATTGGCCGGATTACCCCACCGGAGGAGGGAGTCATGCTGCGGGAGGGAGGCAAGCTGGTGCCTATGCCTACCTTCGAGCGGGATGAGTTAGCCCGCTATTTCGAAGAGTCGCCGTAGGGAGAGGCGGCCCGGACACTGTGGGCAACGGCGTGCTAATCCGCGACCGCTTGCTCCCCATCAGCCTCTTCCGTCTCAACCTTAGCCGGTCGCCTGCCCCGCAGGGGCACTTCCTTCAGGAACAGCGTGGCCACTATAGCTATTATTATGACAACCACGGAGATGCTAAACACGTCCGCAATGGCGGCAGATAGGGAAGACCGGAGGGTTTCCAACAGCGGCTCCAACAGTCCGACCCCCTGAGGGCCCGCATCGGCGAACACCTGCCGTAGGCCCGCCTGCGCCTCGGCGTTGACAAGCTCCTGGGGATTGCGGGCCAATGCATTCAGCCTATCCGTCGTCAGCACCCTCTCCACCTCGGGGCTAACCGAGCCCATGAAATTTGAGGAAAACCGGTTGGTCAGTACAGAACCCAGAACGGCTAGTCCCAGCAGCCCGCCCACGCTTCGGAAGAATTGGGCAGCCGACGTTGCCACGCCCATGAACCGATGGGAAACGGAATTCTGGATGGCGATGGTGTAGGTGGGGAAGGTCGTACCCAATCCGAATCCCATGATCACCAGGTTGAAGAGGGCAACGGGGAAGCTGGTTTCGGCCGTCATCCGAGAGATCAGGAACAGCCCGACGACAAGGATGCCCAGACCAACTAGCCCCTGCGTCCGGTAGTGGCCGCCCAACCGGGAGAGGGCCTGCCCAGAAAGCGTCGCCCCAACCACCATCCCCAACATCATGGGCGTCATGATGGTCCCGGTACTGGTAGCGGACTGGCCCAACACTCCCTGGGCATAGAGAGGCACGAAGATAATTCCGCCAAACATGGCAAATCCCGTGAAGAATACCGTTATGAGCGAGGAAGACAGCACCCGGTTCTTGAATAAGTGTAAAGGCACTATGGGCTGCTCAGCTTTGGTCTCTATGAAGATGAAGAGGAGGGTCATTACTAAGGAGAGAACCAGGAATCCCGCTACCTGCGGCGAACCCCACGAGTATTGAACGCCACCCCACGATAGGCCCAGCATCAGAGCCACGACGCACAGGATCAGCGTAGCAACTCCCAGAATGTCCAGCTTGTGCCGGACCGCTTCCGGCTTTACCTGGGGGAAGTAAAAGATGAATAAGACAATGAGGGGAATTCCAAGGGGCAGGTTTATGTAAAATATCCAGTTCCACGAAAGCTGGTCCGTGATAAGGCCGCCAAGGATGGGACCGAGGATGGACGACAGGGCGTAGACGGAGGCCACGTACCCCTGGTTCTTGCCCCGCTCCGCCGGGGGAAACAGGTCGCCCACGGCTACGAAGGCAATTGCCATTATCGAGCCGCCCCCAAGTCCCTGGATGGCCCTGAAGACGATGAGCTGAGTCATGGTCTGACTCAAGCCCGCCAGTACGGAACCTACCAGGAACACCACGATGGCAGCCAATATGAACCACTTGCGCCCGTAGATGTCCGTGAGCCTACCAACGATAGGAAGGACGGAAGTGGACGCCACCAGATATGAGGTGCTCACCCAAGTGTAGCGGTCGAAGCCACCTAAGTCCGCGACTATTCGCGGCAGGGCGGTGCTGACCACCGTCTGGTCCAGGGCGGAAAGGAACATGGCCATCAGTACGCCCGACATGGTGATAATCACCTGCCGACGGCTGAGAAGGTCGTAACTGTTCATCGAGATTCTAGCGCCGCTCCCCGCCGTCAGTTCGTGCGCACCAAGGAGTCAACTCTGCCATCAGCGTCTGAGACCGCAGCACTTCAAATTCTCCGCGAGCAGACTGTGTTCGCCAAATCTTCAATGCCGGAAAGTTGTCCGTTAGCCGCCGACGTATGTGGTCAAGACGTCTTTCAGCCTGTCGAGAGTTACGTTAGCGCCGCTGACGACCACTGCTACCCTTTTCCCCTGGAGCTCGTCTTTCATCTTAATGGCGCCCGCCAGCGACGCCGCGCCGGCGTCTTCCGCCAGAGTGTGCGCCTTTTCCAGCAAGACGCCGATGGCGTGGCCGATTTCGTCGTCGCTCACCAGCAAGAAGTCGTCCAGCAAGTCCCAAAGGATTTCCTGGGGTACCTGGTAGCCGCTCTCCGTAGCCAGTCCCTCGGCCTTGGTATTCATGGGCGCGTGGCGGATTTCCTTGTTCTTCCAGGAAAGATACGCCGCGGGAGCCTGTTGGGACTGTACGGCAACGACCTTGACGCTGGGGTTAACCGCCTTGGCCACGATGGAACATCCGGAGGCGCCACTCCCCCCGCCCAAGGGCACGAGGATGTACTCTACATCCGGAAATTCCTCCAGAATCTCCAGAGCGTAGGTGGCCACCCCCGCCACCAGTAGCGGCTCGTTGGCGGCGTGGACGTAACGGTATCCCTCCTCCTTGGCCAACCGCTCGCTGTACTCCCGGGCCTGGTCGAAGTTTGCTCCGTGGAAGAGAACCTGCGCGCCCAGATTCCGCATGGACCGCACTTTGAGCGGGTTGGCCCCCTCCGGAACTACGACCACGGCTTTGGCCCCGAAGATGCGGCAGGCGTTGGCGACGGACTGACCGTGGTTGCCGGTGGAGGCCGTGATTAGGCCACACCGACGCTGCTCCGGGTCCATATGAGCCAGAAGATTAATGCCTCCACGCACCTTGAAAGCACCCAGCGGATGGTGGTTCTCATGCTTGAGCCGAACCTCTGCGCCTATGTAGTTATCCAGGGCAGGGTAGGAAATCAGGGGCGTGGGACTGACGTAGGGAGCGATAGTCTTCCGAGCCTCCAGCACGTCGGCCAGCGTGGGCCTATTCATGGGCGCAATCCTCTTCTGGGTATGTGTGGAACCAATGTTAGGGCCTTAAGGTTGAAGGCGCAACACGGCGAGGGGGATGCACACTCTGCAAGGAGTGTGCGGGAGCTAAGGCTTAGCCCATGTCGTGAGTGGCGGGCGAACCTTTATTCCCTTATAATAACAGTGGTTAACGAGAATAGCATAACCAGCCCAAGATCGTAGGAGAGTGCCAGTGACCACCGAAACGCAATATCGCAGCGCAGCAACGCAACTTTTGCAACAAGCGCGACAAGAGCTGGCCCGTGGCGACGTACGGCAGGCGTCGGAGAAGGGATGGGGCGCTGCAGCCCAAGCGGTGAAGGCAGTGGCGGAGAACCGTGGCTGGGAAAACAAGACCCAA
>CAYNJI010000021.1:0-10392 GCA_964397605.1 uncultured Dehalococcoidia bacterium
GTATGGGTATGAGGACTACTTCCGCGGTTCGCCGAGGGACGCAGTACATAGGGGTTCGGCAAGAGTGCTCCAATACAGCGAAGCCGGGACTTGGCAGCTCAAGAGGGCCTATCTATACGACAAGCTCAGGAATCATCGAGCATACGATGACGAAGAGCTGAGAGCCCTTGGACTCTCGGCTTCCTTCGAAGTAGCAGCTTCTCAACAGGACCTAGAGCCGCCATCGCCGGTTGAGTTTACCCTCCACTCTAAGGAAGTAGACGTGACTAACGAGCCCGGGCAGATCGGAGTTACTGTGAGAGCAACAGACGATCTTTCAGGGGTTGCCACGGTGCAGCTGGACTTTGAAAGCCCCTCAGGGGACGTGGAATTGGGGATGGGCGGGCCTTTGCATACGGGTTGGGAGTCCTATGAAGACGGTCTCTTTGCGGGTGCTTTGACAGTGCCCCAAGGCAGCGAGTCCGGGACCTGGAACATCAAATGGATTTTCTTAATTGACGAGACAGGTAACGTTGAAAGCTACCATTCGTCGGACCTCCGATCACTTGGCCTCTTCGCGTCTTTCGAAGTCACATAAGAGCTGCGACAAAGCGGGTGATTTCATAGAACCCCGCCTCCACCCCCTCCTCTAACCCCCTCATCCCGTCATTCCGGCGAAAACCGGAATCCATCTTCCCCTTAATGGGGAAAGGCTAGAGCCTACCCTAATCTTGTCGAAGGGATGAGGGTGTTCCCCGCTCCCGACAACATTGCCTCCCTCATGAACGTCCCTTGTAGAGAAACTCCCTCCCCTCCCGTGTCCTCGCGAATGCGGTGACCCATACCCCCTCTATCCACCCTCCTCCCCTTGTGACAACTTCTCCTTGCCTAAAACCCCATACCCTGTTACTCTTCCTATCGTGAAACAAATGAACGAACTTCACAACGCAATACAGAACTTCCTCAAGAGACCTTCAGGTTCGAATGAACCCACCAAGGGTTCCTTTGAACTCCCCCTACACGCCGTCAGTTCCTACACCAAACCCATGACAACCCGAAGCCATACATCTCCGTATGAAAATACCATTCGTTTCCACCACAGAAAATAACGAATGACCCCGAAACGAATACCTCCCCTTGTCCTCGCGAAGGCGGGGACCCATCTTTCCCCTTCCCCCTCCGGTGGGGGAAGATTTGGATTGGGGTGACTCCGCATCCGACACCGTCCTCTCCCGTAGCCGCGGGTTTCAAACCCACCCCCCGTAGACGACGAGCGGAATATGCCCAACCTACATGTCCAGGACCACCTTGATAATCCCGTCAGCGCGCTCCTCGTACATCACGAAAGCCTTCTGAGCGTCCTCCGCGTTCATGCGATGAGTCACCAACATAGAGGGGTCCATCCGCTCCTGCTCCACCATGTGCACTACCTGCTTTACGTACCTCGGCATCGTCCCCGCCCGGGCGCTTGACGTCCCGATCATGGTCAGGTCCTTGTTCCTAATCTGCTGAAAATCAATGGCGAAGTACTCGTTGTGCGTCATCCCGAACCAGATTACCTTGCCGAACTTCTTCGCCATTACCACCGACTGCCGCACCGTCTCGTGCTCCCCGGCTGCCTCAATCACCACGTCTGCCCCCTCGCCCCCCGTAAGGTCCTGTATGGCGTCCAACACGTTCTCATATCGAGGGTTGAGGGTGCGAGTCGCCCCTAGGGACTTGGACATATCTAGCCGGTAGTCTTCCAGGTCCACCGTTATCAACTCTCTGCAGTTCATGCCGCTGAGAAAGGTCGTAAAGCTCAACCCTATGGCCCCCTGCCCCAGCACCACCACGTTCTTATCGATAACGTCGCCTATCCGGCTCACCGAATAGAGCACCGTGCCCATGGGCTGGCACATGATCCACGTGTCCAGGGAACCCTCGTCTGGAAGGGCAACAAGGTTTTGCGGCGGGACCGCTAGATACTCCCGAAATCCCCCCTCCGCGTAGGGAAAGACGGTGACCCTCTGCCCCACGTTATACTCATCGCAATAGCTCTCCTCCACCACCCCCGCACATTCGTGGGTGGGCCGGCCGGGGTGCATCGGATATCGGGCTTCATCCAACACCGCGGCAAAAGGCCGGATGTCGCTGCCGCAAATGGATATCTTCTCCAGTCGCACCAGCGCTTCCCCCTCCCTGGGTGAAGGCTCCTCAACATCCACCAGATCCATCCTACGGGGCCCCGTTAACTGTCCTGCTTTCATAACCAACCCTCCAATCCGCCAACTCTCCGAACTATTCTAGCCGAAATGAACCAAGCTAACAATTTATCCAGTCCTGGTTTAACCTCGCCCATCGCCGGGCGATTGAGACGCCTTTGCCTTCGGCGCTATTGGCAATATCCTGTGGTTGAAGGCCACAAGCGCCCCTGCAAGGATTATCCACACCACTACCATGGCCGAAGCCTGCAGCCCGCGAAAGTAGAACTCTCGCGCCTCTGCCTCGCTGAGCAGAGCAATCCCCGCTGGAAGCACCAGCCCCAATGCCGAAGCCGCCACCGTCGCCCCCAGCGTATGCCCCACCTGCCGCGTCGTCTCTATCATGCCGGATGCGAACCCACGCTGTTCCTGTTCCACCGAGTTCATTATCACCGCGTTGTTTATAGTGTTGAAAATGGACGTGCCCACCGACGCGGGAAAGAGCAGCAGAGGCATGAACCAGAAGGGCACCTTCAAAGCGAACATCCCCACTAGAAAGATTCCCAACGCAATGAAAGACATGGCGACAGGTCGCAATAGCCTGGGATGATGCCTGTCGTAGTACCAACCCGCCAACATTGGGATGAATAACCCTATACTCTGATGCGGCAGCAAAACATATATGACGAACAGCGGCCCGTAGCCGAACCCTCTCTCCACCAGAATGGGAACCAGGGTCATTATGGCAAGCATGGAAAGGTGAAACGTGGTGTTGGAAAACAGCGCCAGCGAAAAATGCCGGTTCTTGAATTGCCTAAGATCTACAAAGGGCTGCTTCACCCTCCGCTCGAAAAGAATGAACGCCACCAACAATATGACGGTCAGCACGTGCATGGGCACGTGATAAGAAACGGCATCGTCGCTTGTGAACGATTCTTCCCCAGAATGAAGGTGCAACCCCGACAGGATCAGGGCTCCGATCATTCCAATGAACAAAAAGGCGCCTCCGAAGTCCACCGGCCCTTCCCTGTCCACGCTGGGCTTCTCCTTCTGTCTAAGCAGCGGCAGACCGGCCAGGATGGCAACCACACCCAGGGGTATGAACGAAAAGAAGATCACCCGCCAGCCAATCCACTGCAAGAATATGGCGAAGACAATAAGTCCGATGAAGGTGCCAAATCGAGCTGCCGTTATCGGCACGGCGAAGGCCCGCCCTCGCTCCTCAGCCGCAAAATTGCTCGCTAAGATAGTGTTAGCGTTCCCTGTGACCAGCGCCGCCCCCAGCCCCTGCACCCCCCTGAATACCAGCAGTTGGGTGAAGTCCATGGCGAAACCCGCCGCCACCGCCCCCAACGTCGTTATCACTATCCCAAAGAAGAAAATCCGATTGTGCCCGTACCGGTCTCCCAGCTTCGCCGCCAGGTAGACCGTTGCCCCCAGGACCAGGAGCTCTGCCACCAGCACCCACGCCGCCGTCTCTACATCTATGAGAAAATCTTCGGCGATGCTGGGCAGCGCAAGGGCCACCGGGAAGCTGGCCACCTGCACCAGCAGGAAGGTGGAACAGAGGGCCAGCATCACCTGCCTGCGCGCCGGAGTGTTCAAGACCTCCCGGTAATTGGCTAAAAGGCCCAAAAGCGCCTCCCGTCAGACTAGACCCCACCCGCTCCCAAATTCTATTGATAATAACAGCGTGACGCCCGCTCCCACAATAACCGCCAGCCCGGTCTGACAGTACAAGACCCACAAGAAACCGGAACCAAAAACTAGCGACTATCCTACCAGCAATCTGACCCCAACGAAGAACCTTGCCCTAGACGCCTCGTAGAGACGCGCAAAGTCCATCGAAACAATATTCGACATGGAAATAGCGTGGAGCGGGCGGGTTAAGAGGCGCACTCCTGCTGGAGTTTAACAAACGCAGTAACGGCACCAGGCATACTATCGGGAAGCCCCTGCGAGAGCCAGGGCGGGGTTAGAGGGTGCGTAGTACCGCTACTACCCTGCCCCTAGTCTCGACGTTGGCGGCCTTAGTGTAGATGGGCTTCATGCGGGAGTTCGCGGGCTGGAGCCTCACCTTTCTGCCTTCCTTGTAGAAACGCTTCAGGGTGGCTTCCTGTTCCAGCTTGAGCCAAGCCACGATCATGTCGCCATTTTTTACCTGATGGTTGGGATCAATAAGAACCACGTCCCCGTCGTCGATGAGGGCGTCTATCATCGAAGTACCCTTGACGCGAAGGGCGTAAAGGTTTTTATAGGATTCGGCCATGTAGCGCGGCATCTCAATAGTTTCCAGGGGTTCTTGACCCCAACCTTCGCTGGAGGGTCCTGGGAGGGGTTCTCCCGCAGCTATGTAGCCCATAACCGGGATCTGGGGGAGAAATCCGGCGGCTCGCCCCTTTTCGTCCAGCAATTCTATGCCCCGGGCCATTTCCGGCCGCCGTCGAATCAACCCATCTCGCTGCATCAGCCTCAGGTTGTAGTCCACCACGGATGTGGAACTGATTCCGCAGGCGAATTGGATGTCTCTAACGGTGGGCGGGAACCCGTTTTCGGCCATGAATTCCCGGATGAACACGAGCATCCGCTGCTGCTTCTCTGAAGTCTTCTTGTTTCTCTTCCTCATAAGTCCCCTCTGAACGGGAGTTCGTGTTAAAATAACACAGATATACCACGGTCGTCAAGGCGAGGGATGAATCAAGAGAAACTTATTGGCCTTCAGATGCGGCGTTGAGACGTTTCATTAGGCGGGATTTCCTGCGGGCAGCGTTGTTGGGATGAATAATGCTGCGCTTGGCCGATTGGTCCAGCGCCTTCAGTGCACGCTTAACGGCGTCTTCCCGCTCGGGCTGGTCCAACTCGCCAATGGCTCTGACCGCCTTGGCTACGTAGGTTCTGGTGGCTGACCTTACACTACGGTTTCTCTGCTGCTTACGCAGGGAAGACCGCATGGATTTTTCAGAGGGCAATGGTACCTCCGGAAAGTTAGCAATATATGGCTGATTATAAAGGCTGTTCGCCCCCATTAAAAGGGGCTATTTCGTAGAAACCCTGAAGGGGTCCGTGACGATGCGGCCTGCGCTTAGCATCCCCTTTATGCCGTCGAGCTTGGCAAAAATTCGCCCCAGCTGTTCCAGACCCGTGGTGTGGAGGGTTAGTAAGATCGTAACCGTGCCGTCGGAACTCTCGCTGGTGAGAACTTCGGCAATGTTGACCTTCTCCTCAGACACTCGGGCGGTGATATCTCGCAAGAGGCCCACCCTATCGCGAGCCTTCATTTCGATCCGTACGGGATAGAGCTTCTTCTCCGCTCCCCATTCCACTTCCACAAGACGTTCCCGCTCGTCCTCGTTGAGCACGCTGTGGCAGCTGGTTTTATGGACGGTGACACCTCTGGAACGGGTGATAAAGCCGATTATCCGGTCGCCGGGCAATGGGCTGCAACATTGGCCAATACGTGTCAGCAAATCGCCAACGCCCAGCACCTTGATACCCGACCCGGGGCTGGTGAGGGGCACGCTGCTGGTGAGCTGTTCTTGAGCCTTGCGCTCGTCGGCAGTGAGCCGGTTGATGACCTGGTTTATGGTCGTGCCGCCGGAGGCGAGGGAGATGAGGAACTCTTCCACGTTGTCCATCTTGAAGGTTGTGGCCAGGGCCTGCTCGTCAATCTTCATGTTGAGACGCCTGGCTTCCTTCTTGAGAAGCTCCCGACCCAACTGAATGTTGGCAGTACGAGACTGGCGCCGGAACCATTGGCGGATACTGCTGCGTGCGCTGGCGGTGCGGATATATCCCAGGTTTGAGTTGAGCCAGTCGAGGCTGGGTCCGCGAGCGACTTTGGTGGTTAAAATTTCTACCGTATCCCCATTCTGGAGTTGATAGTCCAAGGCCATGAGCCGTCCATTGACCTTGCCACCAATGCACCGGTGGCCCAGTTCCGTGTGGATTCGGTACGCGAAGTCTATGGGAGTGGCGCCGGACGGAAGCTCCACGATGTCGCCCTGGGGTGTGAAGACAAACACCTGGTCTTGGAAGATGTCCATCTTGACAGACTCCAGAAATTCGTCCGTGGCCGTCACGTCCCGTTGCCATTCGAGCAGCTGGCGCATCCAGGTCATCTTCTGCTCAAACTTTAAGTCGCTGCTGTTGCCTTCTTTGTAGTGCCAATGGGCGGCGACGCCGTATTCGGCCAGCTGGTTCATGTCGTGGGTGCGGATCTGGACTTCCAAGGGAGTGGCTCCCTTGCACATTACGGTTGTGTGAAGGGCCTGGTAGAGGTTCTCCTTGGGGTTGGCCACGTAGTCGTCGAACTGGCCAGGAATGGGCCGCCAGAGGTTATGGACGACGCCCAGGGCGTTGTAGCAGTCGGCCTTCGACTTGACGAGGACTCTTAGGGCATATAAGTCGAAAATGTCTCGGGGGCCCTTGCCCTCGCTTTCGTACTTCATGCTCTTTTGGTAGATGCTGTAGATGTGCTTGGGTCGCCCAATGACCTGGGCCTTCAGGTTATGACTGTCCAGGGCATCGGACACAATCTGTCGCTGTTCTTCTATATACCGCTCCCGCTCTTCCCGTCGTGTGGATAGCATCTCGGAGATTTCTTTATATAGGTCCGGCTCCAGGTAGTGGAAGGAGCGGTCTTCCAGGCGCCACTTGATGTCCCAGATGCCGAGGCGGTGGGCCAGGGGTGCGTAAATGTCCATGGTCTCTTGGGCCATGGCCCGCTGCCTGTCGGGCGATAGGGCGTCCAGGGTAAGCATGTTGTGAAGCCGGTCCGCCAGCTTGATAAGCACCACGCGAACGTCTTCCGCCATGGCGACAAGCATCTTGCGCAAGGTTTCAGCCTTGAGTCTGTCTTCCGGCGGCTGGTTGGAGACGTCTGCCAAGTCGACCAACTCCATGCGAGTGAGCTTTGTGACCCCGTCCACTAGCTTGGAGACTTCTGGGCCAAAGCGCTGGCTGATGTCCTGTGAAGTAACGTCGCAGTCCTCCACCACGTCATGGAGGAGGGCTGCGGAGAGAGTAGTAGCGTCCAGCTGGAGGTCCGCCAGGAATAGGGCAATGCTGAGGGGGTGTTCTATGTAGGGCCCGCCGGAGGCGCGGAACTGGCCACGATGGGATTGCTCGGCGAAGTGGTAAGCGGCCTCCACCAAGTCGTTCTTCTCCCTGGGGAGATACTCCTTCGTGCGCCCGATGAGATGGCCGATACTGGGGGCCGTTACCGATTTTAGCACCATGACTCTATCATATTAGCCGGCATGGTCTTCGTCTATAGGCGAAGCGGGACAATGGCAGGAAATAGCCGCTTTACAGGATAGATGCGGATAGCTATGCTGATGAACGCCGCCGGTCGCCGGCGACGAGGAGGTAGCAGTTCGTTGTATAGGGCAGCTCGCGGCACAAAGGACGTAGGACCTGCAGAGCAGAAGTATTGGCGTTACGTGGAAGGTACGGCGGCGGCCCTGGCCCGCCGGCACGGCTTCGGCCGTCTGGACACGCCCGTCTTCGAAAGCTCAGAGCTATTTCACCGGTCCGTGGGAGCGGGCACGGACATAATGGACAAGGAAACGTACACTTTCCTGGACCGCGGCGGGGATTCGCTTACGCTGCGACCGGAGGGTACGGCGCCGGTGTGCCGGGCATACCTGGAGGCGGGAATGCATAGCTTGCCCCAACCCGTGCGCCTCTACTACTTCTGCCCGGTGTTTCGATACGATAGACCTCAGGCAGGGCGGTATCGCCAGCACCACCAGTACGGCGTGGAGATTCTGGGGGATGGTTCGCCCTTGGCTGACGCAGAGATTGTGGAGATGGGTTGGACGTTGACTTCCGACTTGGGGTTGAACGGGCTGCGTATGTTCATCAACAGCATCGGCGATGCAAAGTGTCGGCCTGGGTATATCGAGTCGCTGCGTGGGTACTACGAGGGCGTTAGGGGCGACCTGTGCTCGGACTGCCGCCAGCGGTGGGAACATAATCCGCTTCGATTGCTGGACTGCAAGCGGGATTCCTGCCGTCCACTCCAGGAGGATGCACCCAAGTCGACGGGGCATCTGTGTGATGAGTGCCGGGATCACTGGGAGCGTCTACGACGGTATCTGAACGCCCTGGAGATTCCGTACACGGTTGACCACCGACTGGTGCGCGGCCTGGACTACTACACCCGGACGGTGTTCGAGATAGTGCCACCGGGAGAGGGTTCGCAGAGCACCATTCTGGGAGGTGGCCGGTACGACGGGCTGATTGAGCAGTTGGGAGGCCGGCCCACCCCCGGTGTGGGGTTCGCTACGGGAATGGAGCGGCTGATTCTGAACATCCAGAGTCAGGGTGTGGACGTAGCGGAGGAGGAGCGGCCACAATACTATATTGCGGCACTGGGTGAGGAGGCGTTGGAGGCGGCGCTGGAGTTGGGAGCCGGGATGCGGAAGGCAGGCGTGGGAGCGATTCAGGGCGCCTGGGGTCGAAGCCTGCGGGGGCAGATGCGAAACGCCAATGCCCTCAAGGTGTCGACGGTAATTATCATTGGAGAGGACGAGGTGAAGGCTGGCACGGTCGCCGTTAGGGAAATGTCGACGAAACAGCAGAGGGTCGTGGCGAGGGAGGATTTCTTGAGGGAGTTAGGAAACTAGGGAGCGCCGCCTGCTATCTTCTTCGGATGATGATGACGCGGCTACTGGCGCTGGCGCGACCACCGAAATAGGCCCCAACCGTTCCAAGCAGACCCGCCCAAACGGCTAGGATGGCAGACGCAGAGGTCAGGACGCCTTGCGCAGACTCCCATATTGCCAGGTACTGGAGGACCAGAACGAGGAGGATAACGGGAGTTGCCATGAAGAGCGCCATTAGCAAACCGATGCCAAGGGCCTGAGCCGGAGTAGCTCGCGCTGCCCCGCCGCCCACGTACCCGCCAATGAGGGGACCAAGGGGACCGGTTATGAAGTGTACTATGGGAATCAGCAGCAAGAGAATGCTCAGACCGAAGCCAATAAGCGCGCCTTTAACCATGTGCCCTATCCTAGTTGTTATAGACGTTGGGTTGCCGAATACAAGCTAGCCCAACGCTTCCTTCATCACCGCACCGATTAGCCCCGGTGAAGGCACGACGTGGGCGCCTGCGTCTCGCAGGGCCGCATTCTTCGCCTCCGCCGTCGCAGCCGCGCCCGTAATAATCGCCCCGGCGTGACCCATCCGCTTCCCCGGCGGCGCTGTCGCCCCGGCTATGAAAGACACTACAGTCTTCTTAAAGCTCTCCTTGATGTACTGGGCCGCCTCCTGCTCCATGCTACCACCAATTTCCCCAATGAGCACCACCGCATCCGTATCTGGGTCCTCATTGAACAACTCCATCACGTCCACGAAATTCGTCCCTATCAACGGGTCTCCGCCGATGCCCACGCAGGTGGATTGGCCCAGACCCAACGCGCTCAGCTGGCTCACTGCCTCGTAGGTCAGGGTGCCGCTGCGCGAGACCACGCCCACCCGGCCGGGCTTGTGAATGTGCCCGGGCATGATGCCCACCTTGCATCGGCCCACCGGCGAGATCAGCCCTGGACAGTTGGGACCAAGCAGTCGGCTGCCACGTCCTTCCAGATACCTCAGGACACGGGCGGAATCCAGCACCGGCACTCCCTCGGCAATGCACACAATCAACTCTATGCCGGCATCTGCCGCCTCAATCATGGCATCCTGCGCAAATGGCGCAGGCACGAAAAGAAGCGACACGTTGGCCCCTGTCTCCTTCACCGCCTCCTCCACCGAATCAAAGACCGGCGCAGAATCGTTAAATACAGCGCCTCCTCTACCCGGCGTCACTCCCGCCACCACGTTGGTGCCATACTCCACGCAGCGGATGGCGTGGAAACTCCCCTCGCGCCCAGTTATCCCCTGCACCAGCACCCGCGAATTTTCATCTAACAGTATGGTCATTTCGCTCCTTAGCCATACAGTTTCACAGAATGCGAGACATTAGGACCGAGCCTCCGACAGCCGCGCTTCCACATCTACCAGAGTCTCGGCGAAGGACACCCGCAGCCCCGACTCCTCCAAGACCGCCCTGGCTTCCTCCACCTGGACCCCCTGGAGCCGAATTGTCAACGGAATCTCAGAGCCCGTTTCTTGATAGGCTTGGACGACACCTCTGGCCACGACATCGCTCCGGAGAATTCCCCCGAAAATATTCACCAAGATGCTCTTAACGTCCGGGTCCGAAAGCATGATGTTTACCGCCTTC
>CAYNJI010000022.1:0-10390 GCA_964397605.1 uncultured Dehalococcoidia bacterium
CCTGTGATGGATAGAAGTAGTCCAGCTCCTCCGACTCGTCGGGCCAACCCAGGGTTGAGTGAGTCCAGAGGCCGGAACTGAACCAGGTGTCCAGCACGTCAGGGTCTTGAGATATGTCGCTGGAGCCGCAGTGTTGGCAATGCGTCGCGTCCTCCACAGATACGGTAAGTCCATCACACTGGCCGCAGTACCAAACGGGAATGCGGTGTCCCCACCAGAGCTGGCGACTTATGCACCAATCGCGTATGTTTTCCATCCAGTTGACGTAGACTCGCGAGAACCGGTCCGGCACGATGCGGATTTGGCCGTCCTTTACGGCGTCCATGGCCGGTTGGGCCAGCGGTTGAATCTTGATGAACCACTGCTTACTCACCAGGGGTTCCACCACCGTAGCGCACCGCTGGCAATGGCCGATGGAGTGACGAAGGGGTTCGGTCTTCACAAGGAAACCCTGACGTTCCAACTCCGCCACCGTATTGCGCCTTGCTTCAAACCGCTCCTGACCCTGAAATTGCCCGGCAGCTTCCGTGAGAATCCCCCGGTCGTCCACGGCCATGACGATAGGAAGTTCGTGACGCTGGCCTAGTTCGAAGTCGACGATATCGTGACCCGGTGTCACCTTCAACACGCCGGTCCCGAACTCCGGGTCGATGGCGTCGTCCCCGACGACGGGGATTGGACGGTCCGCGAGAGGCAGAGTCACGTTTCGCCCCAACAGCGGCTGATAGCGGGGGTCTTCGGGGTGAACGGCAACGCCCGTGTCGCCAAACATGGTTTCGGGTCGGGTGGTAGCTACGGTGATGAAACCCTCACCATCTTCCAGGGGGTAATTGACATAAAATAGAGATCCGTCCTCCTCCTCGTAATCCACCTCGAGGTCGGAGAGGGCCGTGGAGCAGCGTATGCACCAGTTGATGATTCGCTCGCCCCGGTAGATGAGACCCTTCTCGGGTCCCGGGTCAAGGGTGAAGCAGAGGCGTGACCAGTCGCAGGAAGCGCCCATCCGCTTCAACTGCCCGTCGATATTGCTTTCGTACCGGCCCACCCAGTCCCACATCCGCTCCAGGAACTTCTCCCGCCCCAACTCCTGGCGGGAAGTACCCTCATTGGCCAATTGCCGCTCTACCACTACCTGGGTCGCGATGCCGGCGTGGTCTTTGCCGGGCAACCACAGGGCCGCCTCTCCCATCATCCGATGCCACCGCACCAGGATGTCCTGGATGAACATTGTCAGCGCATGGCCCAGGTGCAGGTCTCCCGTTACGTTAGGCGGCGGCATGATGACGACAAAGGGCTTCTTGGAGGGGTCCACCTCCGGCGTGAAATACCCCTTTTCCATCCAGAACCGGTTTAGGGGCTCCTCTACATCCTTGGGGCTGTAAGCCCGTGGCATCTCCTTGGACGAAGGCAAACTCATCAACTGCTTCCTCTTTCCCTAACTACTTTTTGTCTTGCGGCGCGAGGTGCTCTCTCCACAAATTACCCGCCTTTCGCCGTTAGCAGGCCTTCCACAAACTCCAACACTCGGTGGGCCAACTCTTGCTTGGACGTCAAAGGCAGCCGCTGAACCTCTCCGTCTGCGGTGAGAATCACCGCCCGGTTCGTATCGACGCCGAAGCCGCTGTCTGCCTCCGTGATATCGTTGGCGACGATCATATCCAGCCGCTTGGCCAATAGCTTGCCTCTGGCGTTCTCCAACAGGTCTTGGCTTTCGGCGGCGAAGCCCACCCGAACCGACGGGCCTTCAATTCCGGCGAGAATGTCCGGGTTTTGGACCATCGTCACACTCACGGGCTGACCGGTCTTTTTGAGCTTGTGGGGGCTGGAAGCAGCCGCGCGATAGTCGGAAACGGCAGCGGCCATTATTAGAGCATCCGCCCCTCGACACGCCGCCTCAATGGCCTGCTGCATCTCGAGAGCCGTTTGCACCCGCACCGTCTCCACGGCCGGGGGCGCCTTTAGCGTTTCAGACGCCGACACCAGCGTCACAGAAGCGCCCATGTCCCGGGCCGCCTCGGCTAGGGCGTGGCCCATCTTCCCTGTAGAGCGATTCGTGATTATTCGAACCGGGTCCAGGGGCTCGCGGGTGCCGCCTGCGCTTACAACTACCCTCTTGCCCGCCAAGGCTCCATCTCGCCCCAGCATCGCTCGCACGTGGCCCAAAATCTCCTCCGGGTCCGACATCCGTCCGGCGCCCACCTTCCCTGAGGCCAAGTAGCCGCTATCCGGCCCCACCACGCACACACCCCGTGCCTTCAGCCGGCTTAGATTCTCCTGGATGGCGGCGTTCTCATACATGTGCCCGTCCATGGCGGGTGCAACCAGCACGGGAGCGGCAGTGGCGGCGTAGGTGGCGACGAGGGCGTTGTCCGTAAGCCCCAGGGACATCTTGGCTAGGGTGTTGGCGGTGGCGGGCGCCACCGTCAGAATATCCGCCCGGTCCGCCAGGGCAACGTGCTCCACGCTCAACTCCGAGTGGGGGTCGAACAGACTGGTGGTCACGGGCCGATGGGTGATGCTGCCAAAGGCCAGGGGTGCTACGAACCTGCAAGCGTCTTCCGTCATCACCACGTCCACCAACGCGCCGGCCTGGGTCAGCTTACTGGCCAAATCCACGGCCTTGTAGCAGGCAATACTGCCAGTGACGCCCAGAACAACGTGCTTTCCCTGCAAAACCGGAATCAACCTAGTCCCTTTCCTGCGGCCCTCGGTTCATCTCGTAGATCATCCGAAGCCCAATGAGGGTGAGGTCCGGGTTGGTTGCATCGAAAATCTTGGTAGCTCCGGCCATCACCCTCGCCAGGCCGCCGGTGGCTACCACCTTCGCTTCGCCTCCCAACTCCTCCTTGAAGCGTTGAACCATACCCTCCACCAGGCCAACATAGCCCAACATCAGCCCCGACTGCAGGGCTTCGGGGGTGTTCCGGCCAATTGCCTTACGTGGCATGGCCGCATCGACCCGACGCAGTTGGGAGGTGGTTTGATGCAGGGCTTCGGCGGCCACCTCAATGCCGGGGGCGATTGCCCCACCCAGATAGTCGCCTTCCTTGGAAATGGCATCGAAGACTGTGCCGGTGCCGAAATCCACCACGATAGTCGGGCCGCCGTACAAACGGTAGGCCGCTGCCGCGTCCGCCACCCGGTCCGCTCCCACGTCGCGGGGATTCTCGTATAGGATACGGACCCCCGTCTTTACGCCCGTGTCCACCGTTAGGGGAGCCACATTCAGGTATTCCCGGCACACCTGCTCAAAGGTAGGAGTCAGGCGGGGAACGACGCTGCAGATTGCGGCAGCACTGATGTCTCGAGGCTCAACCCCTTTGCGGAGCAGAATGTTGAATACAAGCTCACCGTATTCGTCCGACAGGCGGCGGGAGTCGGCGGAAAGCCGCGCCGTGCAGCTTAGCCTCTGGCCTTCGAACACGCCAAGGGTAATGTTGCTGTTACCAATATCTATAGCCAGAAGCATATCGTACCCACCGCCAAATTATAGGTTAGCCCTTCTCTTGCGGCAACGTCTGCCGCGGTTGAAGGGCGCCGCTCTCTATGCTACCTTGAAAGCACTTAGAGGCTGGCCCATTAGTCGGCCGGAGAGGCGGCAATCTTGGCCCGAATCGTTTCCCTTCTTCCCAGCGCCACGGAGATAGTCTACGCCCTAAACTTGCAGGACGACTTGCATGGGGTGACCTACGCCTGCGACTTCCCGGCTGCCGCCGCCGACAAGCCGGTAGTCGTGACCAGCCGAATTCAGGACACCACGGCCAGCGGGGAAATCGATCAGCGCGTGAAGGACTCGCTCATCTCTGACGACGGCATATACATCCTCCATCTGGAGGCATTGGAAGAAGCTCGGCCGAACCTGGTGTTGACCCAGGCCCTGTGCGAAGTTTGCGCCGTTCCCTCCCAGCAGGTACACCAGGCCCTGGAGAATCTTCCCCACAAGCCGGAAGTTCTATCCCTCGACCCACACTCCCTTGAGGACGTAATAGCTGACGTGGAGGCGGTAGGCATGGCAGCGGGCGTGGAGGACAGGGCGATGCGGCTGACCGACTCCCTCAAGAAACGAAGGGATAGGGTTGCTTCCTTGGCAGCGACTGCAGACACCCGACCCCGGGTGGTGTGCCTGGAGTGGCTGGACCCCCTGATGGTAGGTGGCCACTGGGTACCGGAGATGGTCGCCCTGGCCGGAGGCGTTGACTGCTTCGGAAAGCCCGGCCAGCCTTCCTTCACCGTCGAGTGGAAGCAGATTGTCGAAGCCCAGCCCGACATAATAGTCGCCATGCCGTGCGGTTTCGACGTGCGCCGCGGCCTTTCGGAAATTAAGCTTCTAACCGAGAAAGCGGGATGGGACGAACTGCCCGCCGCCAAGAGTGACAGCATCTTCGTCGTCGATGCAAACTCCTACTTCAGCCGCTCCGGGCCGAGGCTTGTAGATGGTCTGGAGATGATGGCGGAAATTCTGCACCCGGAACTGTTCAACGGGCTGGTCCCCTTTAACGGCGCCTTCCGCATCTTCGGCAAACCCTTCTAGCTACTGAGTTAGGGCAAATGCCGTCTCGGGCAGATGCAAGGGATGGGGAAGAAAATCCGGCAGGCCCTTCTAGTTAGTTCAACCTCTCGCGGAAGCGTTTCTGCTTGCCCATCTCTTCCCTGAGAAGTTCCGTTCTCTCTCCCAGCAGGGGCAACACCCGCTCCAACCGTTCCTTCACCGACTGAATCTGAAGCAGGTATTGGCCTACCATCGGAGGGTAGGTTACCGCTTGAGAAGCGGCGTAGGAGAGGGCTAGGGGCTCCTGAGGGGTGTCAACGGTTTGAATCCAGCCTTTCTTGAAGCTCACCACCAACTGCAGATATTCGCTCAGGCTGTCGGACACCCTATGCGTGAGATCGCTCAGGTCTTCCGTCGCCTCCTCCTCCATATACTCCACCTCGGCCTTCAGGTAAGGATTGCCGTCGATGATGTTAAGGATGCGGAAGCGCCGTTCCCCCACCGTCTGAATGTGGTACATCGCCTGGCCACTGGGTTCGGCCTTGAGGATTCGAGCCGTCGTGCCCACCCGATGGGGTTGGGCCGTTCCACCCACTTCCGGCCCTTCCTTAATGAGCACAACACCGAAGGCCTGCTTCATCTCGATACACTCCCCAATCATAACCTTGTACCGGTTCTCGAAGATGCGTAGGGGGAGTGATGCGCCCGGAAAGAGCACCATATTTAAGGGAAAGAGCGGAAGGGTTTCAAACTCTCCCATGGTCCGTTACCTCAATACAACCTTTACCTGTAAGTATAGTAAGGCGGCGGCCATTGGGCAATACGCCCCCGCCTCAGGGCCTTACAACTTGACACCCCAGCCCAGCCAAACTACATTGGGTTCAACTAGGCGAGGGAGGTTTGGCCATGGCATACGATCTGCTCATCAAGAACGCAAGGATTATCGACGGATCGGGCAGCCCTTCCTTCGAAGGCTCAGTGGCCGTTGAGGGTGGTGTCATCCAAAGCGTCGGCCAGGTCAGCGGCGGCGCCCATCGGGTCATTGACGCCCAAGGGATGGCGGTCGCCCCGGGGTTCATCGACAACCATTGCCACTACGACGCCCAGGTAACCTGGGACCCCCTCTGCACCTTCTCCTGCTATCACGGCGCAACCTATGTGGTCATCGGTAACTGCTCCCTTTCTCTAGCTCCCGTACGTGACGAAGACCACTACGCCCTGGCCCAGATGCTTTCCCGCGTGGAGGCCATCCCCATCGAGTCTCTACAGGAGGGCATTAACTGGTCGTGGAACACCGTGCCGGAGTACATTGCAGCCATAGACAGTAATCTGGGCGTCAACGTGGGCGTTCTGGTGGGCCATTCCGCTGTCCGACGTTACGTCATGGGGGGCGAATCCCAGGAACGGAACGCCACCGATTCGGAGATTGAAGCCATGAAGCGCCTGGTGAAGGAGGGAATGGACGCCGGCGCTCTGGGCCTTTCCGTGTCGCGCAATATGGGACACTTCGACCTGACGGGCAAACCCCTCCCAGCCATCGTCGCGCCGGAGGAGGAGCTTTTCGCCCTTGCCTCCGTGGTGGGAGACGCGGGAGCCGGTATTCTCCAGTGTGGCGGCGGCACCGCTCCAGAGATGAAGGACGGCCTTTGCAGCCGCCTTTCCGCCGCCACCAACCGGCCCGTGGTGTACAACAACATCACCCACCGCTGGAGTGCGCCTAACCAGTGGCGGGAGCATCTGGACTACGTGACCGACACCGTCGGCAAGGGCAACCGGGCCTACCCCCTCATCAGCCCTCGCAGCAACAACACCCGCTTCACCATGCTCAACGCCCAGGTCTTCGACCGGCTCCCCTCCTGGAAGCCAATAATGGAAGGAACGCCGGCCCAAAAGGTGGCGGCCTTCAGGGACGTCGACACCCGTCGCCGGCTCCGGTTGGAAGCTGTGGAAGGGGCAGAGGTGGCCTACAACGCCTTCTCTCGACGCTGGGACCACTTCTTCATCACCAAGCCCGCGCTGGAAAAGAACCGGGGCCTGACGGGCAAGAGCATCGATCAGTTGGCGACGGATCAGGGGAAGGACGTCCTCGACGCCTTCTTAGACCTGGTTCTGGAGGAGAATCTAGAGACGGGCTTCGAGCTCAACCAGAGCGGGGGCGACGAAGCGGCAATGACCACCATGCTCACAAGTCCATACCCCGTCATCGGTCTCTCCGACGGCGGCGCCCACGTCATCTTCGATGCGGGTTACGGCTACAGTACCTATTTCTTGGGTCACTGGGTGCGCGAGAAGAAGATTCTGTCCCTGGAAAAGGCCGTTGAAAAGCTTACTTCCATTCCCGCAGAACTGTTCGACATCAAGGACAGGGGTCTTCTCAAGGAAGACATGGCGGCGGATATGGTCATCTTCAACCCGGACACCATCGGACCCTTGGAACCGGAAGAAGTCTACGACTTCCCCGGAGGCAGCAAGCGGCTGGCCCAGTTTGCCCAAGGGATCGAATATACCATCGTCAACGGTCAGGTGCTCATGGAAGGAGGAGAGCACACCGGTACCCTTCCCGGCCAGGTCCTCCGCAACAGCAAGTACGCCAGCTGATGGGCTTGGGATGAGGGATATAGCCGTGTTGACAGTCCTTTGGGGCTGGCCTATCCTTTAATGCGTGTTGGAACTCCCACTTAGACCGTTAATCGTCAACCCGAAATTCCACGAATTACGCCCGTAATCGCCTGAAAAACTTGCTTTGGCTGATTCCAGACTTAACCCCATTACAGTTGAGATAATCGGCAACAGTCTGGCCTCGATTGCCGACGAAATCCTGGTCGGCCTCATCAAGTCCGCCTACTCCACCAACATCAAGGAGCGGCAGGACTGCTCCTCCGTAATAATGGATGCCCGAGGGCGGGTCGTCTGCATAAGCGACATGAGCCTGCCGATGCACCTCAGTTCCTTCATGTTCACCGGCGAGGCCCTGCTACGCCGCTTCCCCAAAGAGACCCTTCAAGATGGGGACGTATTCATCGTCAACGACCCGTACAGCGGCGGCCCCTCACACCTAGCGGACGTAACCTTCGTGACTCCGGTCTTCCACCGGGGAGAGTTGGTGGCCTTCGTCGCCAACACGGGCCATTGGCCCGACGTGGGCGGCAAGGCGCCGGGCCAGGCGGCCCTCGGCGACGCCACTGAGATATACCAGGAGGGCCTTCGCATCCCGCTGGTGCGCCTTCAGAAAGCAGGGGAGCTCCAGCGGGACTTGTTGGACATAGTGCTCCTCAACGTTCGAGACCCCCACAATCGGGACGGGGACATTCGCGCCCACATGGGATCCCTCATGCTGGGCGCTCGCCGGATGAAGGACTTGGCCGCCCAATACGACGTGCAGGTCCTCACGGACGCGCTGGAGCAGCTTTTGGACGTGGCAGAAGTCAAAACACGCCACGGCATTCTGTCTCTCGCAGAGGGCGACTACGAGGCCCTGGACCATCTGGACGACGACATGGACAGCGACGAGCCAATTCCCATCCGCGTAAAGGTGTCCGTCCGCCACAAGCCTGAGCCTCACATAAAGGTGGACTACGCCGGCACGGGCGGCCCGGCCAAGTTTGGCATCAACATGCCCTATCATGGCACTGTTACCGTCGTCTTCTGGGTGCTGCGCTCCATTCTCGACCCGGAAGTGCAGCCCAACGCGGGATTCGAGCGGGCCATTGAGGTTGTTGCTCCTGACAACTGCCTCGTGAACTGCCAGGCCCCATCCCCCCTCGGCGCCCGCTACGAGGTGGCTTCCCAGATACCGGACTCCCTCTTTCTTGCCCTATCCGGCGCCGTGAAGAAGGGCATTGAGGCGGGTGGTCACGGGACCCACGGCATGGGCTTCAGTGCCCAGCCGCCCAACTCTTTCATCTACTACGAAACCGTTGGCGGCGGTGGTGGTGCGCGGCCCGACAAAGACGGCATCAATGGCGTGCACATAACCTCAAACCTTCCCATCGAGGCCATGGAGCAGGAGTTTCCTATGATGGCCGACAGGTTGGAATACATCCCCGACTCCGGCGGCCCGGGCCGCTTTCGCGGCGGCGTCGGCATTCGGAAGGATTGGCGCATGCTGATAGACTCCTTCGTGGGCGTCCACTCCAATCGGCACAGAATTCCCGGCCCCGGACTCCTTGGCGGCAACGACGGTACGCTGACCCGCATTGTCCGCAACCCCAATTCCGACAACGCCGAAACCCTTCATCGGGAAGCGACCTTCGTGCCCGTTGGCCCCGGCGACGTAGTTGCCATTTTTGCCGGCGGCGGCGGCGGCTACGGCAGCCCCCTTGATCGAGACCCCTGCCTCGTGGCGCAGGACGTGTTGGACGAGTTGGTGTCCATAGAAGCGGCTCGGCGTGATTACGGCGTGGTGATAGATCCCGATAGCCTGAAGGTCGACTCTCAGGCTACGGTAGACCTCCGACGAGAGATGCGCTCCCATGACTAGATCCGCCCGCCCGTCTTTCGCCCCGTCTATCGTCAACGAAGGAGAATCCAGCGAATGACCGGGCTCCGGCTGGGCGTCGACGTGGGCGGAACCTTCACCGACCACATCCTCTTTGACGAAGATTCGGGCCTTCTCTACACCTTCAAGACCCCCTCCACACCCGAAGACCCATCCCGCTCCGTCATGGCTGGAGTGGGACACTTCGCCACCGCCCCCCGCGGTCTTTCCGGGCTGTGGCTTATGGCCCACGGCACCACCGTCAACACCAACACCGTCCTTTCCCGCACCGGCGCCAAGATTGGTCTCATCACTACCAAGGGTTTTCGTGACGTGCTCGCCATCGGACGACAGACCCGACCCCACTTCTACCGTTGGGACGTGGACCGGCCCGCGCCATTGGCCCCGCGCCACCTGCGTCTGGAAGTTTCCGAGCGAATGGACAGCCACGGCCGGGTTGTTATGCCCCTTTGTGAAGAAGACGTGCGCCGCTGCGTGGAAGTCTTTAAAGCCCACAAAGTGGAAGCCGTGGCCGTCTGCCTACTCAACTCCTACGCCAACCCCGACCACGAGGCGCGGGTGAAGGAGATTCTGGAGGAGGCGCTGCCTAACGTCTATCTTGCGGTCTCATATGAGCTTTCGCCGGAGTTCCGGGAATTCGAACGCTCCAGCACCGTCGCGACGGTCGCCTACATCGGCCCCGGTTTCCAACGGTACGTGGATGAACTTCAGCGAAGCCTGGCGCAGGAGCTTGCGCCACCCCCCAAACTCTACATAATGCAGTCCTCCGGTGGGATGGCCAGCGCCGAAGTGGAGATGCGGCGTCCGCACTTCACCCTGGAGTCCGGCCCTGCGGCCGGGGTGCTGGCCGCCGTGGACCTGGGACTGCGCCTGGATATGCCGGACATCATCTCTTTCGACATGGGGGGCACCACCGCCAAGGCCAGCCTGATACAAGACGGGAAACCCTCTATCGTCAGCATGCTGGAAATAGGCAAAGAGGCCACCGGCTTCTACGGCATACGCATTACGGGCTTGCCCGTCAGAACTCCCTCAATCGACCTGGTGGAATGCAGCGCCGGCGGCGGCAGTGTGGCCCAGGTGGACGTGGCGGGACTTTTGAAGGTGGGGCCTGCCAGCGCCGGCGCTGACCCCGGCCCTGCCTGTTACGGCGCCGGCGGCATGGAGCCTACGGTCACCGATGCCAACGTGGTCTTGGGGCGAATCAGCCCGGATTTCTTCCTGGGTGGACGGATGAAGATCCAGCCGGAGTTGTCTCAACGTGC
Source organism: uncultured Dehalococcoidia bacterium (assembly GCA_964397605.1). Lineage (GTDB taxonomy): Bacteria > Chloroflexota > Dehalococcoidia > Lucifugimonadales > JAPULR01. The sequence goes on from CAYNJI010000022.1 coordinate 10,253, forward strand.
CATCGAGGAGAAAATCGGCGGGCCGATGGGAATGTCTATCTCTGAAGCGGCCCAAGGCATCCTAGACGTGGTGAACGCCAACATGGTGCGCATTCTGCGGGTGGTTTCGGTAAGCCGGGGCTTTGACCCGCAAAGGTT
>CAYNJI010000023.1:0-7472 GCA_964397605.1 uncultured Dehalococcoidia bacterium
GGATGGGTCCACGCATCCGCGAGGACAACGAGGGGGATGGGTCCACGCATCCGCGGGGACAACGGGTGGGAGCAGGGGGAGTAGGCGCGAGAACAACGGGTGGGGGCGCGGGTTATTGGAGGCCGAGGCGCTCCAGGGCCGGAATCACCTGGGCCAGGCTTGTGACGGTGGCGTGGGGTTCGTCGTCGGTGGGGGGCTGGTAGGCGTAGGGTTCGTCGTAGGACTCCGGCGGGCGGGCAACCCAGACGGCGCGGAGGCCGGCCTTGAGCGCGCCGCCCACGTCGGCGGCCCGGTCGTCGCCCACGTGCACCGCCGCGTCGGGGGGAACGCCCAGGGCGTCGAGGGCAAGCCGGAAGACCTTCCCCGAAGGTTTGGCCCATCCAACTTCGTCAGAGAAGACTACGGCATCAAAGTATTGGAACAGGCCCAGCCTCTCTAGATACACCCGAAAAGTTGCTCCGCTGGTCATGGCCGTGTTGGATATGAGGCCCAGGGAGCAGCCACGGCGTTTCAACGCTTCCAACATCGGTGCGGCTGCGGGGTCCGGTGGCAGCGGTGATTCCAGAAAGGCCAGGTCGTAGGCTTCCCTGACGGCCTTCTTTTCGTCGTGGGAAAGCGCGTCCGGCAGCCCTGGTTCCAACTGTTCCAAGAAAATCTCAATCTGCCTGTCGAAGCTCGTCTCCCGCCCCTGAGAGCGGATGCGGCCGCAGGCGGCGACGCAATTCTTGAAAGCTCGCCAGAGTTCTTTTTCCTTGAAGGGGCGGGTTGTCGCCTGCAGGACGGCGTTCACACGGTCGATGCGAAGCTGCGCCCTCCGCCGGTTGACTTCCGCGTCCTCCAGCAGAAGAGTCTGCCATAAGTCAAAGGTAATGGCCCTAATCGTCCCGATCATGGGGCAATGATATCAGCCTCAGCGGGCATCTACCAACGGGGGATGGGGATGGATTCCCGCCCCCGTCTTCACGGGGACAGGCTCTACGCGGGAAAACCGGATAGGGGTTGGCTGCAGGTTGCCGCTTCAACGTCGTCAAGGTAGAGTAGTTGAATAAACACGATGGGGGTCAAACGATGATACGCAGAACCGACCTGGAGCGGGCGGTGCCCGAAACGAGCAAGCCCGTAGAAGTGGCGGGGCTGAATGCTCCCGTGCGCATCTATCGCGACGTTTACGGCATTCCACACGCCCAGGCCACGACGATGGAGGACGCCTTCTTTGCCCAGGGATTCTTCACGGCCCAGGATAGGCTGTGGCACATGGACTACGACAGGCACCGCGCCTACGGCCGTTGGGCGGAACTGGCGGGGCCTATAGGGTTGGAGCAGGACCGGTTCATGCGCCGCATGCGGCTGGAGGCCAGCGCGCGCGCCGACTACGCCCTGGTGAATTCAGAAGCGCGCGCGATGCTGGACGCGTACGCAGCCGGGGTAAACGCGTTCGAGGAGAAGTCGGAACAGCTTCCCGTGGAGTACCGACTGCTGGAGACCAACCCGGAGCCGTGGCAGCCGTGGGACGGGCTGGCGGTGTTCAAGGTACGCCACATACTCATGGGCACCTTCGAGGGGAAGGCGTGGCGGCACAAGCTGTTGGGGCAGCTTGGTCCGAGGCGAACGGCTCGCCTGCATCCCGGGTATCAGCCCGGACATTTACAGATTCTGCCTCCCGGAGCGGAATTCATCGGCGAGGCAACGGGCGCGCTGGAGGAGTTGGAGCGGGGCGCAGCGTTGGCGGACCGACTGAAAGAGATGGAGCAGGGGAGCAACAACTGGTCCCTTTCCGGCCAGCTCACCGAGTCGGGGAAGCCGCTGCTGGCGGGAGACCCCCACCGGGGGCTGGATACGCCGAACGTCTACTATCAGAACCACGTGGCCTGCCCCGACTTCGACGTGGTGGGCGTGTCTTTCCCAGGCGTGCCGGGATTCCCTCACTTCGGCCACAATCAGTGGGTGTCCTGGGGCGTGACTCACACTGGCGCCGACTATCAGGACTTGTTCGTGGAACGATTTGACAAGGACAACCCATCCTATTATGAGTTCAAAGGCCAGCAGCGGCGAGCAGAGACTTTTAGAGAGACTATCAAGGTGCGGGGCGGCGCTGATGAGGAGATATCGATTACGGTGACTCACCACGGGCCGGTGATTTCCGGCGTACCGGCCGAGGGGCTGGGCATAGCCTTCCGCTACACGCAGACGGCAGAGGCCAACCGAACGGCGGAGGCGCTTTTGAATATGCTACGCGCCCGTTCCGCCGCCGAGATAGACCAATCCATGGAGGATTGGGTGGACCCGGTGAACAACTTCCTCTTTGCCGACGTTGACGGCAACATCGGCTATCTCACGCGGGGGCTGGTGCCCATTCGCTCCCGCGCGAACGGCTGGCTGCCCGTGCCGGGCTGGACGGGGGAGCACGAATGGCAGGGGTATATACCCTTCGACGAGATGCCCCGGAGCCACAACCCGGAGACCAATTACATCGTCACCGCCAACCAGAGGGTCGTGGGGCACGACTATCCCTATTACATCGGCCTAGACCATGCGCCGGAGTTTCGAGCCAGGCGCATTTCCGTCCGTCTGGGAGAGCTGGACGGGGCATCGGTGAAGGACATGGAAGGGGTGCACGCCGAGAGGACGTCCATACCCGCGCGGCACTATTTGCCGCGGCTGACTGCGCTGAAACCCACTGACGCCCCTAGCCAGCAGGCGCAGGAGTTGCTGCAAAAATGGGACGGGTCCATGGACCCGGATAGCGCAGCAGCGACGATATTCAGCGCCTTTCGGCTGAAGCTGGACCGTCGGATTTTGCGGTACCTCCTCGGGCCTCTGGCGGAAGAAGCGCTGACGGAGACGAGCCGCGGGGGACCGGCCCACGCCGCCCGACTGCGGGCCCACTTCGTGCATCTCATGGACTTGGGGGACGTTTCGATGCTGCCGCCGGGGCCCGGGGGTTGGGAGGCAATGATGGGGGAGGCGCTCACCGCCGCCGTAGAGGAGCTTTCGGAGCAGTTGGGTCCGGACGCGACAAAGTGGCAATGGGACAGGGTGCATCACACCGCACCAAAGCATCCGTTGTCGGAAGTCTACCCCGAGGCGGCGTACCTTCTGGACCCACCCTCCGTGACTTCCGGGGGCGACGGCGACACTCCCCAGGCGGCGAGCTACTCGCCAGCCCAGCCTTACACCATCGCTTCCACTTCGGTGCTTCGGTACATCTACGACCTTTCGGACTGGAGCAACTCCCGCTGGATAGTGCCCCTGGGGTCGTCAGGACATCCGGGAAGCGCCCACTACGCAGACCAAGCCCTGATCTGGTCGGAAGTGGGCTACGTTCCCATGTTGTACCGTTGGGCGCAGATAGCGGAGTCGGCGGAGTCTTGCCAGACTCTGCGGGCGCCATAGACGACACCTAGATAGCATAGGTACGAATATAGAGAGGGAACAAGATATGAGAATTGGCATTACGGTGCCCCTGCCCGCCTATTACGTGGACGTTGCGCCCATAGCCGAGAAGGCGGAGGAACTCGGCTTCGAATCGCTTTGGTGCGCGGAGCACCCCATCGTGCCGGTGCACAGCGAAAGCCGGTATCCCGGCTCTGAGGACGGGGTGATCCCGGAGAGCTACTCCCACTTCGTGGACCCCTTCATCGCCCTGGCCCGGGCCTCGGGAGTAACGGAACGGATCATGCTGGGAACGGGCATAACGCTGGTGCCGGAACGGAACCCGCTGCTGCTGGCCAAGGAGGTCTCCACCCTGGACCTTTTCAGTGGGGGCCGGTTCCTTTTCGGCATTGGCACGGGATGGCTGCGGGAGGAGACGGAGATAATGGGGGGCGACTTCGACCACCGTTGGACACAGGCGCGGGAGGCAGTGGCAGTGATGAAGAAGCTGTGGACCCAAACGGAGGCGTCCCACCAGGGTCGGTACTATAACTTTCCGGCGGTGAAGTCCTACCCGAAACCGCTGCAGAAGCCCCATCCGCCGGTACTGCTAGGAGGCATGGCGCCCAACGTGCTGAAGCGGATTGTTCGCTGGGCCGACGGCTGGCTACCCAACCGGATTTCGCCGGAGTTGCTCCGAGAGAAACGGGCGGAACTGGACCGTCGGGCGGAGGCTGCGGGACGGGACCCGGCGTCGTTGACCATATCCGTCCACGGCCAGCCGGACGACCGGGAGTTGGTGCATACGTATCTGGACTCAGGCGCCCACCGGGTGATAATTCGCACGCAGCCTGCCAAGAGCGAATCCGAGATGATGTCGCAGCTGGAGGAGATAGCCCGGAGGCTGCTCTAGAGAGCAGCGGCAATCTCCCGACCCAGGATGCCAAAGCTGGTGGCCAGCAGAGCGCCCACGACCAGCTTCCGGAATAGGGCCTCGTTGACGCGACCGGCCAGCTTGGAGGCTATGAGGCTGCCCAGAAGAAGGGCCGGGACGAAGAGGACGGCGCTGAAGAACTCCTGCGCGCCCAGCCTTCCGGTGCTCACGTGGGCCACGATGATAGCGAGGCCGGTCGCCAGGAAGAACGTAGAAAGCATAGCCCGGGTCTGGTCTCGGACCCATCGTTGGTTGAGGGCGAATAGGGCCGCTATGGGGCCGCCAAGGGCGAGGCCGGCATTGATGAAGGTGAAAACGAAGCCCACCACACCGCCGGCTATTCTTTCCCGGCGGAAGTGGGGGAATCGATTAAAGACGGCCAGCAGGGCGGTGACGATGACCACGGAGGTTAAGGTCAGGCTCAGGGCTTCCTTCGGCAGGGATTGGACTATGAGCAGGCCCGGATAGATGCCCAAGGCCCCACCCAACAGCATGGCAGCCAAGGTGCCCGGAATGAGGTGCCGGCGTACCTGGGGCGACACGGTGGCGAAAAGGACGGCGGTCAGGACTATGTTCATCTCGATGACAAGTCGGGCGTCCAGAAAGATGAGGAAGAAGGGGGTCATGGCCATGGCGAATCCGAAGGCGACAATGCCGGCGGCGGCGCTGACGACCACCACCAGGAGTTGAAGGAGAATCATCTCCGGCAGGCCAAGGTGGGTGAGGGGGATTTCCATGGCAGCGTGGCAAGGTTAGCAGGGTTGAGGCGGCGGGGGTAGGGCGACGTGAAGTAAACACCGCCAAATCGACGAGATTCTTCGACTCCGCTCCGCTCAGAATGACATGCGGGGGAGCGCTGCGCTCCGTTCAGAACGACAGTTGGGGGGTGTTGGGCCGCACTAGCCCGGTAACTCGGCAGGGGGTCTGACGAGAGGAAAAGCCTCGATCAAGCAAGTTGCGAGAGCGACTCCATCTCCTTCAAGGCTGCCGGGATCTCTGGTTACGACCCAGTTCATTGCGCGTCTGCATTTTGTCGATCGATAGCGTTGTTGAGCTGCGCGACGGTGAACGTCTGATCGGTGCGAGCGTCCTTCCACGTGTCACCTTCCGGCAACAGCTTGGCGAATTGGCTGCCAATGATGACCTGGAAGTAGGCGCTCTCCGTGAAGCCGCTGGGCGCTGGGCGTCCAGGACCTTCAGAGAACTTGTGCCCTTCCAAACTTTCCAGGAATAGCAGCATCCGTTCATTGGCTTGAAGAGTAGGTATGTCTCCCATACCTACCACCCTCGACCCGTCCACTGCGGAAGCGCCGTCCTCAACCAGGATTGCTATTCGCTCCGGGAGATCTGCTGTCGAATGGAGTGCCTCTTCGACTGTGAACTCGTAATCCTTGTACTTGTAGTAGAGTTGAGGCGGCTCGCCGAACCCGGGCTGTTGCTTGGTTCCCAAGTCACGGGAAATCATCCCAATTACCACGGCATCGGACCGCTTCACCATGTCTTCGACATCCCAATTGGGCCGTGTACCGAAGATTCTCACGACTGTCTCGCCCTCGGAGACTGTTGGTCCAGCGGTTTGACCATCCGTTGAGCACCCAGCGCTCAGGGCGGCCAAGAATAGCATGAATATTCCTGCACAAGCGGCGGCTCGTGATCTATACCCGGGGATTCTCATTTACAAATCTCCTTCTCTTCCGGATACTATTCAGTCGGCACCGTAGATCTCGACGATACCAGCTATGTCATGACCACAGAACGTGCGGTCTGTGCCGTGATCCACATACATCACACAGTCCCAGTCCCAAGGCCTGTTCCAGGGAATATGTCCTAGGACTAACCAGTGGCCGAATTCGTGGATGGCAACCGTACGAACGTCATACGTGTCAGAAGGGCAGTCGGTACATACATCAAAGGAATACCTGGTGTTGAACCAAGTACCCGTGTCGGAGAGATGGCAGGTCGAACTGCTATAGGTGATTATTGTTTCGGCTATCCGCGTTGTGTAGTAGCTGGTATGCTTGGTCCAGTCATGGCCCGATTGACTGTCTAATACAAAATTGAAGTCGGCGCCTACGCTGGGTGCATCCCAAACACCATTAGCGTAAATGATTTCTGCTTTCCACCAGCCGGGGAAGTCGCCATGATTGACGTCGAATGTAGTGCTGTCTCCCGACCAATGGACAAAATCGTCATCGCCGCACTCCATGCCATTGTACGCTTGGGCTATTGGCGTTCCAGCTGCAAAAATCCCAACGATTGTGATCAGACCTACCACCAGTAGGCCAGCAAGCATAAGGATTATCTTCACGTCGATTATCTCCTTCAGCAACTTACATTAACGACCAAATTATGTTGATATGCTATCATAGCCAGGTGTGGCTGTAAACAAAGTGTAGGAAACTCACGTATCCGGGCGACAGCTTGTCGAACCTGGAGAAGATTCGGTGGAAGGGCTTGATCCTGCCTATAAGACACTTGACCAGATGGCGCTCCCGGGTCGGGAGGCGGAGGCGGATGGTCCCGTTTCGAATGTCGAGTTTCGGTGTTAGCGGGGTTTCTTTGGTGTTGACCGGATGCTACGAAATCCACTAAAATTGTGGTCGAAAATACAAAATAACGCTGAGAAGGGGACAACGCGGTTTCCACCGCTATAGAGAGTGGGGGTAAGGTGGAAGCCCCACGCAAGGAGAGCCGCCACATCGCCCTGGAGCGGCCGGCCTGAAATAGTAGTAAGGCCGGACGGGATGCCCGTTATAGCACATGAGCGGCTCGGGGAGAACCCTGGGCAAGAAGGGTGGTACCGCGGATTACGTCCGCCCCTTCCACAGGGGGCGGATTATTTTTTGTTTGGAAAGTCGCAATTGGTGTTCGGCAGATTCAGGAGGACCTTGAAATGATGCTCAGCGGCGGTCAGATAGTTTGCGAATCCCTCATTAGGGAGGGCGTGGAGGTTATCTTCGGCATTCCGGGCGGCGCCATTCTGCCTCTCTATCAGGACCTTCCTGACTACCCTCAGCTTCGGCACATTCTCATGCGCCACGAGCAGGGAGCCGGGCATTCCGCGCAGGGCTATGCCCGGGCGAGCGGCCGGACGGGGATCTGCATGGCGACGTCGGGTCCGGGTGCGACCAACATGGTGACCGCGCTCGCGGACGCTCTCATGGAC
>CAYNJI010000023.1:7482-10003 GCA_964397605.1 uncultured Dehalococcoidia bacterium
CCACGAGCAGGGAGCCGCCCTCGCCGCCGACGGTTACGCCCCCGCCACCGGACGGGTAGGCGTGGCCTTCGGCACCTCCGGCCCCGGAGCAACCAACCTGGTCACCGGCATCGCCACGGCGCAGATGGACTCAGTGCCCACGGTGTTCATCACGGGCCAGGTGGCCCGCGCCGCCATCGGCAAGGACGCTTTCCAGGAAACGGACGTAACGGGCATAACGCTGCCCATCACCAAGCACAACTACCTGGTGATGAACGCCTCGGAGATTGCGGAGACCATCAAGGAGGCATTCTACATCGCCAACACGGGTAGGCCGGGGCCGGTGCTGGTGGATATTCCCAAGGACGTGTTCGTGGAGCGGTGCGAATTCGAGTACCCGGATGAGGTGAACCTGCCCAACTATCATCCGCCTACGGGGGCCGACCCGGAATTGGTCCGGAAGGCTGCTCAACTGATTAAAGAGGCGAAGCGGCCCCTGATTCTGGCGGGTCACGGCGTGATTATCTCCCGGGCCTACGGCGAGTTGATGGAGCTGGCAGAGAAGGCGCAGATTCCCGTCATAACCACCCTATTGGGCATAAGCTCCTTCCCGGAGACCCATCCCCTCAGCGTGGGAATGCCCGGCATGCACGGCATGGCCCACGCAAGCTTGGCCATAGAAGAATCGGACTTGCTCCTGGGCCTCGGCATGAGGTTTGACGATAGAATTACTGGCGACACCCGCTACTTTGCGCCCAAGGCCAAGGTCATTCACGTGGAGATAGACCCCTCCGAGGTTCACAAGAACGTGCGGGCCACGGTGCCCCTGATCGGGGACCTGAAGCGAGTTCTGGAACAGCTGCTCCCCACGGTACAGCCCAAGTCCCACGAAGAATGGGTGCAGCGCATCGCCGAGCTAAAGGTGAAACACCCGCTGATGCGGCCCAAGGTGACAGGCGAACTGCGGCCCCAACACATACTGCAGGCCCTTTCGGAGGCCACCCATGGGGAGGCTATCATAGTTACCGGAGTGGGACAGCATCAGATGTGGACGGCGCAGCACTACACCTTTACCAAGCAGAACAGCTGGATAACGTCCGGCGGCCTGGGGGCCATGGGCTTCGAGGTGCCGGCGGCTTTGGGCGCACAGGTGGGCCGGCCCGAGGCCGTAGTCTGGTCCGTGGCCGGTGACGGCGGATTCCAGATGACCATGTCGGAGCTAGCCACCATGGTTGAGAACAACATACCGGTCAAGTTCGCTCTGTTCAACAACCGGTACCTGGGCATGGTGCGCCAGTGGCAGGACATCTTCTACGAAAGAAGCTACGTTGCCACCCACTACACGGGCAACCCGGACTTCGTGAAGCTGGCCCACGCTTACGGCATCCACGGCGCAAGGGTCGAGAGACAGAACGAGGTGCTGCCCGCCATTCGGGAGGCCATGGCCTACCCCGGCCCGGCCATCGTGGACTTCATGATCGCACAGGAGGAGAACGTGTACCCCATGATTCCCGCCGGCGGCACCATCGACCAGCTTATGGAAGAGCCCGTCTGATGGCCAGGAACGAATCGACGATAGTTGCACTGGTGCGAGACCGGCCGGGGGTGCTGAACCGGATATCCAGCATGTTCCGGCGGCGGAACTTCAACATCGTCAGCCTGGCGGTGGGACAGTCGGAGACGGAGGGGATGTCCCGCATGGCCTTCGTGGTCAACGGGGACGACGCCACCGTGGAGCAGGTCATCAAACAGCTACGCAAGCTCATCGACGTGGCAGACGTGCAACCCATCACGGAGCGGGCGATGATATCCCGGGAGCTGGCCCTCATCCGCGTCGACGGCAACGCGTCGAATCGGGGAGAGATTCAGCAGATTGTGGACATCTACCGGGCCAACATAGTGGACGTGGCCCCGGACTCTCTCATCGTGGAGGTTACGGGAGACGAAGATACGGTGCAATCGCTGAAAGGCCTTCTGGCCACCTTCGGCATCACGGAGATGATTCGGACCGGCAGGGTGGCCATGGTCCGGGGGATGGGTCGAAACCAGCAGCAGCGCTCAGAGACGGGACCCCTGTAGTCCCCCGGCGGCAGAGGCTGTCGGCAAAGCCTATTAGCATAGAAGGAGACACGCATCCAATGGCAACGATGTATTATGACAACGACGCTGATCTTTCCCTTTTGGATGGGAAGATCGTCGGTATTATTGGCTACGGCAGCCAGGGCCATGCCCACGCCCTGAATCTGCATGACAGCGGGGTTAAGGTGATGGTGGGCCTGTACGAGGGCAGTTCCAGCAAGGCCAAGGCGGAAGCGGAGGGTCTGGAAGTGGCTACCGTTGCGGAGGTGGCCCAGGCCGCCGACGTGATTACGCTGCTCATTCCGGACACCACCCAGCCGTCGGTTTACCGGGAGTCCGTACTCCCCCACCTGCACACGGGCAAGACGCTGATGTTCGCCCACGGGTTCAACATCCACTTCAAGACGGTGACGCCGCCGGAGAACGTGGACGTTTCAATGGTTGCGCCCAAGGCCCCCGGGCA
>CAYNJI010000024.1:0-9983 GCA_964397605.1 uncultured Dehalococcoidia bacterium
CTTCAGACGACGGCAGACGAGGTAGACGAATGGCTACGTGAAAAGCAGATTCCATTTGAGAGGCAAGCAACGAAACAGGGCCGGTCGATGCAAAATTGGACAGTCGATTTTGAGACACAGACCAATGACCGTACATCTCTGGTTTTTCTCCTAAGCACCGGCTCCCGCGGATCAACCCGGCGGATAACGGAGCATGTGCTTGCTGGATGTTTTGACCTCAGCCACCTGAAATCAATCCAGCCAAACCTTGTATTTGTTTCCCTATTCGACGATACGCAAGACGTTTGGCGAGAGGAAGACTTTCGTTTGGTTGAAGATCTGTCCCAAATTGCCCTATGGACTCGCTCTGACCAACTTGAGCAAATCTTGAGAGCACTGTAACCGCCACAAACACACCGACCCCTACATTGAAGTCGTCGTCTAACCCGCCCTCGCCTCCGATATTGCGAGTGAGTCGGACGAGTTATACTCAGTTTCTCACCTTACAGAAGCTGCCGTTGCGACGCACACTGGAACCAAGAAGGCGCATCCGGTCCCGATGACCGCCTCAAGGTACAGCCCTTAACGGGCCGAGCGTTACGTCCGCTAGCTCGTGGCGGCCATTGCGCGGGTGATGGCTTCCGCGATGGCCTTCACCTGCCTAGATAGCGTACGGAACTTGTCGAAGCTGAGGGCCTGGGCGCCATCGCACTTGGCCGTGGACGGGTCAGGGTGCACATCCACGATGATTCCGTGGGCGCCTGCTGCTATTGCTGCCAACGATATGGGCGTCACGAGCTCCCAAGAACCGGTGCTATGGCTGGGATCCACGATGATGGGCAGATGGCTCAGCTTCTTTATGACCGGCACAGCCGCCAGGTCCACCGTGAAGCGGGTGTACGGCTCGAAAGTGCGTATGCCCCGTTCGCACAGAATCACCTGGCTGTTTCCTCCGGAGAGCACGTACTCAGCGGCCAGCAGCCACTCTTCGTAGGAGGATGAGAAGCCCCGTTTCAACAGAACCGGCTTGTCCAGCTTCCCCACCGCGTCCAGCAGATTAAAATTCTGGGCGTTTCGCGTTCCTATTTGCAGCATGTCGGCGTAGGAAGCGACCATCCCCACGTCCTCCGGCGACATGACTTCCGTCACCACGGGCATGTCGAACTCTCGACCGGCCGCAGCCAGAATCTTCAGCCCCTGCACGCCCATGCCCCGGAAGCTGTAGGGGGAGCTTCTAGGTTTAAACGCGCCACCGCGAAGAATCTGCGCGCCCTGCTCCTTCACTACCTGCGCGGTCGCCATCACCTGCTCTTCGCTCTCAACCGCGCAGGGGCCGGCAATCATCACCGGCTCCTCGCCGCCAATGGTCACGTCGCCTAGCCGGACGACGGTATCGCCCTCCTTGAACTCACGGGTGGCCAGCTTAAAGGGCTTGGAGATTCTTACTACTTCCGCTACGCCGGGGAGCAGCTCCATCTCCGCCTGCAGGTCGGAATGTATCTGCCCTATCACGCCGATGACCGTTCGTTCCGCGCCCTGGGACAGATGCCCCTGGAGGCCGTGGCTCTCGATGCGCTTCCTAACGACGTCAATTTCTGTATCGGTGCTGTCTGCCTTCATTACCACAATCATGTGACTGCCGCTCCAAATGTCATGTTCGCTGCCCACTACCGCCCTCCGGCGGGACTAACAGTCGAGGCCCTGGGTTCTCAAGCCCACGGCCCCCTTCAAATACACGTATTTCAGATCCTGTGGCGCCTTCTCCGTGTTCACGAGCATAAGCACCCTGATGCACATGGGCAAACTGTTGGGCACCAGCATCTCGTGGGCGCAAAGCAGGGCCACGTTCATCCACCCCAACCGACGGGCCGCCAGCGCGGGATACTCCGCATTTAGGTCTTGGGTGGTGGTGAACCAAATCGCTGCCACTTGCGACCTGTCCAGGTCATTTTCGACGACAATGCGCTGCAACAGTTCCTTGGTGGCGTCGAGAATAGCTTCCCTGCCGTTTTCTTCGACCGTCGTTGCGCCTCTAATTCCCCAGCATCCCGACATCAGGCCACCCCTTCCACCGACGCAGGAGATGCGCCGACCATTTCCGACACGAAAGCGGACGCTCTTTCCACTACGTCTTCCGGCGTTGAATGCTGAACAATGCGAACGAGCGCACTGCCCACAGCTGCGGCGTCGGCCACCTTGCCCACCTCCTGAAGATGCTCCCTTGTGGAAACGCCGAAGCCCACCGCCACAGGCAGTTGAGTGTGCCTTCGGACTCGCTCCACAAGCGCGGGCACCTGGGAGCTAACCGTGCTTCGCGCGCCGGTGACACCGGTGACGCTGACACAATATATGAAGCCGGAGGCGGCGGCGCAAACCTTGTGGATACGCTCCTCGGTGCTGGTTGGAGCCAATAGGGGTATGAGGTCAATGCCAAACGGCCTCGCAGCATCGGATAACGGCCCGGCTTCCTCAAATGGAAGGTCCACCACGATCAAGCCGTCCACAGTTGCCTTTCCCGCCTCACGGCAGAATCGTTCCACGCCAATGTTCAGGATGGGGTTGTAGTAACCCATGAGCAACATGGGAGTTTCCGGCAGCTTGGAGCGAAGCCGAGCCACCAGATCCACGCAGTCCGACAAGGTGACGCCCTGCTGGAGGGCGTGAAACCCCGCCGCCTGAATCGTCGCGCCGTCGGCCAACGGGTCGCTAAAGGGCACACCGACTTCAATGCCATCGGCGCCGGCCTCCACCAGGGCGGGAATCAGCCGTTCCGTCACTTCAAGGCTGGGATAACCCGCCATGATATAGAGAATCAGACCCGTTCTCTTCTCGCCCTTTAGCTGGGCAAACTTAGCTTCAATTCGGCTTTTGATCACTTCGGCTCACAAATTCTAACGGGGGAAAGTATAACACAAGCGCCAAGAGTCAACGCCTTCCGGTTCGTTAAATAAGTAGGACGGCAGCGAAAGCAACGGCGTTCTGCGCTCCATGGACCCAAACGCAGCTCCATAGGGAGCCGGTGCGAAGGTAGAGCCAGCCGATCAGCGCTCCGGCTACGAAGATCGGAATGATAATCGCCATGCTGGCATGGGCCAAACTGAATATAGCTGCGCTGACCAGAAGGCCCACCACCGGCCCCCACCGGCGAGTTAGCCCCGAAAGGACAAACCCCCGGAAGAAGACCTCCTCTGCAAAGGGTCCGGCCAGGATTACCATGACCCCAGTGATGGCTAATGCCGGAGGGCTGTAATCGTGGAAGGGGAGTTCCTGCGGCTTGAGAAAGTCTATGCCAAGCTGAGTAACGACGGATACGTAGGCGGCGTTGAACAGCAGTACGGCTACCAAGACCGCCGGAGGAAGCAGCCACGACATGCTGCGGGAGGTCTGGAATGGAATCAATCCGAGGGAGCGGGCACCTCCGCCGTGCATTGCCGGGCCAAAGAACCACGCCGTCGAAAACATCATGACGACGATCACCATCAGGCTGACATTAAAGGCGAGGGCGGATTCCACGCCTTCATTGCCCACTGCAAAACGAAGAAATATCAGGCCTAATCCCAAGCCAGCGAGGGCCACAAGGATGGCTGCCGCGACAGCCGTCAGACCCCAGGATGCTGCGGGAATCAGCATCTCATCGGCGCTGGTGTCGCCTGAGGGAGCGGCTACCCAACTCTCGTCCCCCTCTGGCGGTGGGACGTGGGACTCGTCCTCGGCCACGGGCGGGGGCGCGGATTCCGTCCGCTCATCCCTCTGGTCCTTAGGCATGGTCATTAGATAAAGCTATCACGCCACTACGTCCCTCACAATAGAATCAGGTGCTACAATTCCCCCAGGAACACTGGGAAAGGCAGGACTCTCCAGATGAGCGGCATGGACCTTTTTGAACAACGGGGCCGGAGGCGCCAGGAAGCCAACGCTCCACTAGCCGCCCGCATCCGCCCCCGAACTTTGGAAGAATTCATCGGCCAAGAGCATCTTGTGGGGACCGAGAGCGCCTTGAGGCGCGCCATAGAGTCGGACCGCATTCCGTCGCTCATTCTTTGGGGTCCACCCGGCAGCGGGAAGACAACCCTAGCCCACGTAATCGCGGGTCTCACCAGCGCCCACTTCGAACCGATCAGCGCCGTCGGTTCCGGCGTGGCCCAACTCCGCAAAGCCGTCGCGGACGCTAAAGATCGGTTGGGCCTCCACAATCAGCGGACTATCCTGTTCATCGACGAAATCCACCGCTTCAACAAGGCGCAACAGGACGTCATCCTGCCACACGTGGAGAACGGCGCGGTCACGCTAATCGGGGCCACGACGGAAAACCCATCCTTTGAAGTCATCGCGCCCCTTCTGTCCCGTTCCCGGGTCTTCACCCTCAGACAGCTTACCGAGGAGCAGGTGCGAACCCTGGTGGAAAGGGCCATGACAACTCCCGAACGGGGTCTGGGACACCTGAAGCTGCGTCTGGATTCCGACGCCCTCGAGTTTCTGGTGGACATGTCCAACGGCGACGCCCGCATAGCCCTCAACACCCTGGAGTTCGCCGTCCACTCCGCTAGGCCGGACAGCGAAGGCGTACGCCGGATCACCTTGCGAATTGCCGAAGACACCATGCAGCGACGGGCAATGCTCTACGACAAGGCGGGAGACCAGCACTACGACGTTATTTCCGCATTCATCAAGTCCGTTCGTGGCTCCCACCCCGACGGCGCACTCTACTGGCTGGCCCGGATGATAGAGGCGGGGGAAGACTCCATGTTCATCGCCCGTAGGCTGGTGATACTGGCCGCGGAGGATATTGGCCTGGCCGACCCAACGGCCCTATCCATCGCGGTGGCGGCTCAGCAGGCTGTCCATTTTATCGGCATGCCGGAGGGAAGGATTCCCCTGGCGGAAGCCACCGTCTACCTCGCAACCTGCCCCAAGAGCAACTCCGCCTACGCCGCCCTCGACAGGGCCATTGCGGACGTACGCAACACGTCGAACGCTCCTGTCCCCCTGCACCTGCGTAACGCCGTAACGGGGTTGATGCAGACGGAAGGCTACGGGAAGGGGTACAAGTACGCCCACGACTACACCGACAACTACGTGGAGCAGGAGTTTCTGCCTCCATCGCTCAAGGGAAGAAGGTACTACCGACCCAGCGGTCAGGGTGCGGAACAGGAGATTGAGCGCCGGTTGGCGCGATGGCGAGACCGCCCGAAATCCCCGTAGACGCGTTGGAAAGTTAGTTCAGCCTTCAGGGATGGCCATGGGCCGCAGCACCACAACCCTGGTTTCCGCCGGAAGGCTGGTAGCAGTCACCGAAAATCGGGGCGGGGCCTCCACGTCCCTCAAACCCATCTCGCGCAGGAAGGGGTCCAATCCCTCCAGTTCCACCGCGGCACCCGGGACCTTGTAGTGCATGGGTATCACTATGCGGGCCTCAAGCTGGCGAATCACGGCGGCTGCCTGGTCCAAGTCCAGGGTGCACCCACCGCCCACTGGCATGAACAGAACGTCCATAGGGCTAAGTTCGTCCACCATGTTATTGGGCAGAAGGGCGGCCAGGTCTCCCAGATGGCACACGCGTAGATTGTCGAACTCGAAGAGGTAGGCGGTATTGCGTGGCGGGGGCTCGTCGGTTGGGATCGACGTTGGCGGAGTCATGAAACCCCGTATGTACACGCCGGAGGCCCCGTACTCGCCGGGCCCCTCCATCAACCGAAAGCCGGGATCCAAGGCTGTCAGGTGGTTATGGTTTGGGTGGCTGTTGCTGACAGTCACGATGTTAGGGCCGGACTCGACTTTTGCAACGGAGCCGCCCAGGGAGTCCGGGAAGGGGTCCGTCAGAATAGTGGCGCTACTGCCCCGAAGTCGAAAGCATGAGTGACCCAGCCATGTTACGTCCATGCGAGCCGTTCCCTTAGGCGGTAGCGCAACAACGCCCAAGACCCGGCGGGCACCAGGAGGGAAGCCACGTAGAGTTTGGCGAGGTCACCGGGGATGAAGGGGTAGAGTCCCCACGGGAGAACATTTTTCCATTCTACGAAGAAGCCCAACTGAAGCAGACCGGGCACGTAGAGCAGGACGTTGCCCAAGAGCATGGCGACGAGAAGGGGCGCGCCCCTGTTCCAGCCCCGTTCGACCATGAATCCTACCAGGAACGCCGCCGCTACGAAGCCTATGATGTAGCCTCCGCTGCTGAGCTGCCACACGAGCCCGAAGGCACCGCCGGCGTAGACGTGCATCCCGGCCATGCCCTGGACCAAGTACATTAGGGTGGCGAGCATTCCCAGACGGGCGCCAAGCACGGCCCCGGTGAGCAGGACTGCCAGGGTCTGTCCCGTAATTGGGACCGGGTTATCCCCGAAGTGAATGGAAATTCGGGCGAAGAGGGTTATGAGGAAACTGAAGGCGATGACGCGAACGGCGTCGCCCAAGAGTTCGGTCCACGCTGAAGCACCCATGGGAGCCGCAGTGAACGTCGCCACGCGGCCAGAAGTAGAGCCAAAGAATCCCCTCGCCACGTGCCCTACATACGCCAAGCCAAGACCAATGCCCAGAACGATGCCCAGATTCTTCGCGCCGTCCTTTAGCACACTCGACAAGGAGAAGGGACTTACGAGGGAGAAGGAGGTGGGGAAGAGAGCTTCAAAGGCCGCCGCCAATAGCCCCAACAGCAACGCTATGCCCGCATAAGTGATTATGCTTGGCTCTGGCAGAAGAGCCTTGGAGAGGGTTACTGTTCTTTCCTGCGCTATCAAACGGACCTCCTGACTAGGACGAGATTCCGGCTGAAGTATAATGACCGCTTCCTTTGGCAGTCAACGACTGAGGGCCTTTCGATTCTTTTGAGGATGGTGTTGGGGTAAGGGAATGATGGGGAATAGGGAACCGGTGAAGGGTAGGATCGCTTAGATTCGGCCCCGGAAACGAATGAGGTTTCGGGATATTCGTTTTATTGACTTAAGCTTTGGGGAAGATTTGAACCTAATAACAATAATTGGGGCTAATTAAGGTAGGTCAGGCGTCTATCAAATTAATTTTGGGAGGCTATTCGTTTTTTTCTCTGGTGGAAACGAACCGTGGAATTTTGCAAGGCTGTCCTATGACTAGCGGGCGTGATGGTACGGCGGGTTCATTCATAGAGGTAGGTTAGCAGAGGAGCGAGCGGTCCGACAATGGGGAAATGGCAGGGGACAAAGAGTGGGCACTGTCAAGTTGAGGAATAACGCAACGCTTTAAGGGTGATGAGGAGTCGCGGACGAGGAGTGGCCAACGTCTTGACACCATTCCGTCGTGGGTGCTAGAGTCGAAAAATCCCCTCAAAACATTCGTCTGGAGTGCCCAATGACTCCACAGCAAGACATGCCGGCATCGAGACGCCGGACCTATGCCATCCTCAGAACTCTGGTTGAAGAGTACATCGGTACTGCTTCTCCAGTGCCTTCGGAGATTATAGCCCGTCGCTCTCCGATCAAGGTGAGTTCCGCCACGGTCAGAAACAAGATGGCGGAGTTGGAGGAGGAGGGCTACATACTCCGACCTCACATCTCCTCCGGAGGCATTCCCTCAAGCAAGGGGTACCGCTTCTACGTAGACACCCTAGACGAGGGTTTGGAGCCACCCCAGGAAACCAAGCGTTGGATAGTCAACCGATTCCAACGGGTAGAGCGGGAGGCGGAGGCCTGGATTGGCATGGCGTCTACGATACTTTCAGAACTCTCGCGCAACGTGGCCATAGTCACTTATCCCAAAACCCCAGCGCCTCGCGTGCGCTACGTTCATCTAGTGCTCATCGAGGAGTTTCTTGCCCTGCTGATTTTGGTGTTGGGAGAGGCCCGCCTAAAGAAGCACCTGATCCCCCTGGAAAGCCCAGGCGACCAGGAGAACCTGACCACCGTGGCGAACAAGCTTACCGACGTGTATACCGGCCTCACCTACAAGGAGATTATGGCGAAGACCGTAGAGCTTACCCCCTTAGAGTCCGTAGTTACCCAGGGGGCCCTCTCCGCGCTTAAAGAGGAAGCCAAAAGGTCCGCCGCCGAGTACATTCTCAACGGCCTGCGACTTCTCCTGAGTCAACCGGAGTTCGACGGACGGGGGAAGGCGCTGGAAGTGCTGGAGGTGCTGGAGGAGCGGACTCTCGTTAATCGCATCCTTGCCGGAGCACCTGGCCACGGCGACGTGACACTTGTCGTGGGGGACGAAAATGACGAAGAAAGCCTCAAACCGTTCAGCATAGTCCTATGCCAGTATGGCGCACCTGAAGAGAGTTCCGGCGCCGTGGCCGTGGTAGGCCCGCCACGGATGGAATACGCCAACGTAATCGGCGGAATGCGCTTTCTCTCCAACTACATGGGGGACTTGATCGCCCACGCCCGCTAGCACCCCGCTACCAACTTCCGAAACCGCCAAACCCCGGCTGCTTGAGACAACCACCCTATTCTTCGTATACTAGGGGAAGTTGCATCCATATCTATTGGGGCAGGTTTTGACAAAGCAAGACTACTACGAAGTATTGGGCATCTCCAAGGAAGCTTCGGAAGAGGATGTCCGGAAGAGCTTCCGAAAGAAGGCCTTGGAATTTCACCCGGACCGGAACAAGGACCCCGGCGCGGAGCAGAAGTTCAAAGAGGTCAACGAAGCCTACCAGATCCTCATGGACTCGGAGAAGCGGGCGCGATACGACCGGTACGGCCATGCCGGTCTGGGCCCAGATGCCGGATTCGCCAGGGACTTCGAGGGATTCGACATCTTCGGGGGCCTAGGGGATGTCTTCGATTCTTTCTTTGGCGGCTTCAGTTCGCAGGCAAGGAACGCCCCCCGCCAGGGCGCTGACCTTAGAGACCGGGTGGTCCTCACCTTCGAGGAAGCCTACTTTGGCGCGGAGAAGGAAGTGACGGTTCATCGCACGGAGGTGTGTGGTGGCTGCAAGGGACTCCGCAGCGAGCCGGGAACCGCCGTCAACAAGTGCGGCCTTTGCCGCGGAAGTGGGAGCGTTCGCCGTGCCCAACGGGGCCTCTTCGGCCAGTTCGTTCAGGTAGTGCCGTGCCCCACCTGCCGAGGGGAAGGTTCCACTATCGAAACTCCGTGCAAGGAGTGCAGAGGCATCGGCAGGGAGAAAGCCGAAGTTTCACGGGTAGTGCAGGTGCCCCCGGGCGTGGAGGACGGTATGCAAGTGCGCCTCACCGGAGAGGGCGACGTGGGCTATAACGGCGGACCCGCCGGGAACCTCTACGTAGATATTTCGGTGCTCCCCCATAGCCTATTCCAGAGGAACGGGGCAAATCTGCATCTGGAAGTCCCAATAAACTTCGCTCAAGCCGTGCTGGGAACGGAATTAACCATCCCGCTGATAAACGGGAGTGAAACTTTTAAGGTGCCCGCGGGAACTCAGCCCGGGGTCGTTTTTGCACTGAGGGCCAAGGGAATGCCCAAAATCGGCGCGCGCGGCCGCGGAGACTTGCTGGTGACGATTTCGTTGGATATTCCCACCAAGCTGGACTCAGATCAGACACTGGCCTTGGAGGCTCTAGCCGAGACCATGGCTTGGAATAACGACAATTTCCTCAGGGGCAAGGGGATCTTCGACCGGATGAAGGACGCCTTCACCGGTTCTTAAGCCGAAATCCCCCTCTGTATGACCGACGCCAACTTAAGCATTTTCTCCTGCTGTCTCCGCTGTTATTGATACGGTGGAGTGGCTGGAGCTTAGCGTTCAGGTACCGCCCGAGTTCGTAGAGCCAGTTTCCTATCTCTTTGGGCGATATGGCAACGGCCTTTCCATGGAGAAGGTGGAAAATGGCGAGGTACTGCTCAGAACCTACTTGACCTCCACCGCAACGCAGAAGCGCGCCAGAATAGAGATAGGCGTGAAGCTTGTCGGTCACCTGCGGCCAATCAAGGGGCTATGCGTCAGAAAGATTGAAGAGACCAACTGGCAGGAGGCATGGAAGGACCAGTTCACCCTGCTGCGGGTGGGCCGCCGACTGGTTATCAAGCCTCCCTGGATTCCGTACGAGGCCCGCGAC
>CAYNJI010000025.1:0-9929 GCA_964397605.1 uncultured Dehalococcoidia bacterium
GCATCTTCAAGATCTTGCAATGTATTTGAGAGTGTCATTAGCTAGCCTTTCACGGGATGGTATTAGTTCGAGTTAAGCATAAATGTGACTGGAGGCATGAAACCGATTAGATAATTGTACCACCTGTTGAGGTACGTCAAGGACCCAACGCATCTCACTCGGGCGTACCATCGAACCCCCAGCCCATAGTGTATATTAGATGCACGACCCCAGCCCATTACGGAGGCGCCCACGGTGATAGACCCTTCCCCTTCCAACTCAGCCCCACCTGAGGAATCCAGAGGCCTTACCCTCTACGAGGCGGCCCGACGCTTTAAAGTGCCCTTCGCGTCCGAGGCTCAGCCGAAAGACGGAGAAGTGAAGGCCGGCGGGTTGCTATTTCATTTTCTGGAGTGGGGCAGCCCCAACCATCCGACGCTGTTGCTGCTTCACGGAATCTGCCAGCAGTGCCACAGCTGGGACTTCATTTCCCTGGCCCTCGCCAATCAATATCACGTCATAGCCCTGGACGCCAGGGGACACGGCGACAGCCAGTGGCCGCCCGACGCCGATTATTCGTTGGATGCCCACCAGCGAGACTTGGACGGCGTGGCCGACGCCCTTAGGCTGCGTAACTTCGTCGTCGTAGGCCATTCAATGGGCGGACGCAACGGCTACGTCTTCGCTTCCCGCCGTCCTGACCTCGTGAGAGGCCTGGTCATCGTAGACACCGGCCCTGGACAGGTGGCTGCCGGCAGTCGACGCATCCGCAACTTCATATCTCTCCCCGACCAATTGAACAGCTACGAAGAATTCGTCGCGCGGGTCATGGAATACACGGGGCGTCCCGCTTGGCTGGTCCACGGCAGCTTGCAGCACACCATTCGAGAGATGCCCGACGGCCGTTGGACGTGGAAGTATGACCGAGCCATCAGAAGCTCGGACTTTCGACCCCAAAGTTGGCCCTCCGAGGATCTGTGGCGATGCCTGGAAGCTATCCAGTGCCCCACCCTAGTAGTGCGTGGAGCTAACAGCGACGTGCTTGCACCGGAGGTTTTTCAGCGGATGCTGAAGGTGATTCCCCGCTGCGAAGGCGCAACGGTGGAGAAAGCTGGACAGCTGGTTCCGGGAGATAATCCCCCGGGGTTTTTAGAGGTCCTGGAGCCTTTCCTGGCCTCTTTGGACGCGCCTTCCAAGTCGTCTTAGAGGCAGCGAGCCTTCGACCCGCTGCATCAAAGAACGCCCCTCTTGGAGTTGGGCAGGGGATGCCCTGGTAGAGAAAGAAGAGGTGGTGCCCCCAAAGGGATTCGAACCCTTGATTTCCAGCTTGAAAGGCTGGCGTCCTGGGCCAGACTAGACGATAGGGGCATTTCCGCGCATCTAGTATAGAGTGAAGAAGGCTTTCTTTGCCAGTGCCCGTAACGCCAGCGCCCTTTGAAAGTCCCACTTCTGGCGGTGCCCGTCCATCTACGTCGCAGCGTAAAATCTAATCGCCTGCACTGACACCTCCCAATTGCTTCACCGTCCTATCCCCTGCTAACCTATCCCCGTGTCTAGAACAGCCGCGCCCCCTCACCCCGTCCAGTCTGTTTCCACAAAAACTTAAAGAACGAATACGAATGTCCAATACAATTAGATCCACGCCTGATCCACCCTCAAATGCCTCTGTTTTGTTTCTTGATTCGAATCAACCCCACGCCTGAAACGAATCATCGAATACCCCTTCGTTTCCCACAAACGAATATGCTCTCAATGCCCGCCCCTTCTCACTCGTCCCACTCCCTTCGGGTCATACTGAGCGCAGCGAAGAATCGTATCTTCTTTGCGGCCGATCATTCCGCACCTTCACCATCGAAGGACCCAACGCCCATTTCACTTGTTTAGGCACGGCGCGGCCTTGAAATGCGGGCTTGGCATAATCTACGCTTGTACCAACATCGGCCACAGTTTCCCATAGACCGAGAAGGAGGCTAAAGCGCCATGACTACCAGGCAAACCTTTTCCTGCGCCAAGTGCGGCAACAGCCAGTTTGAAGTCGGAGAGATCAGGACCACGGGCAAGTGGAGCCGCTTCATGGACATTCAGAATAAGAAGTTCACCACCGTTTCATGCGGCCAGTGCGGCTTTACGGAAATCTACCGGGGCGACTCCTCCACCCTTGGCAACGTCTTCGACTTCCTAACCGGCTAGCCGGTAAAGCTACCGCGCCGGTCCGTCCACGGCAGCCACGCCGAGATTCAGGGGGTCCGGGTCCGCGCTCCGGTCCAACGCCAGCCGCAGGGCTTGGCCCACGGTGGGGGCGTACACGCACTTCAAGCCTGGAATTCGCGGCAGCTTGCCCTCAACGGAGGCGGGTACGAGACCGGTGGTAAAGCCCAACCTTGCCGCTTCCGCCAGTCTCCGGTCTGTCTGCGGAGCCGACCGGAGTTCGCCGCTAAGCCCCACCTCTCCTACCGCCACCAGTCCCGGTTTCACAGGCTGATTGCGGCAGCTGGAGGCCAGCGCCAACGCCAGGGCCAGGTCCGCCGCCGGCTCCGATACCCGCAGCCCTCCGGCCACGCTCACTATCACGTCCTGGTTGGCCAACGCCAGCCGCGCCCTCCGGCTCAGGACTGTCGATACCATTATCATGCGATGAAAATCAATTCCATTGGCCGTTCGCCGCGGCACGGGCTGCATGGACAGCGACGTGAGGGCCTGAATCTCCACCAGCAGAGGCCGCGTCCCCTCCAGAATAGGCGCAATGGCAGAACCCACTGTCCCCTCCAGCCGCTCCCCCAATAGAGCCTGAGAAGGGTCCAGGACCTCTTCCAGGCCCCCGCCACTCATCTGGAACATTGCCACCTCGTGGGTGGAGCCAAAGCGGTTCTTCACGCTGCGCAGCAGTCGAAGAGCGCCCTGATTCTCTCCTTCCAGGTAAAGAACGGCGTCGACCATGTGCTCCAGCACCCGCGGGCCTGCCACGTTGCCGTCCTTGGTCACGTGGCCCGCCAGCAGGACCGGCGCCCTCTGTCCCTTGGCCCACTGCATCAACTGCAGCGCGCAGTCCCGCACCTGGGTCGGGCTGCCCGGACTGGAGGAAGCGTCTGCGCTGGAGAGGGTCTGGATGGAGTCGACGACGACCAGACCGGGGCGCGTTTCTTCCAGGCTCTGAATTACCTGCTCTACCGCCGTTTCCGGCAGCAGAAAGACGCCGCGTCCTTTAAGTCCGAGCCGTTGGGCGCGGAGCTTTATCTGCTGCTCCGACTCTTCGCCGGACACGTAGAGCACCTTCGCTCCACTGGCGGCAACGGCCTCGGCAATTTGCAGCAGCAACGTGGACTTGCCCACCCCCGGCTCTCCGGCAAAGAGGATCAGCGAGCCGGGCACCAGGCCGCCACCCAACACCCGGTCCATCTCCCCGCAGCCCGTGGTGATCCGCGGCTGGGCCTCCGGCTTCACCTGCGCCAGCTCCACGGGCTCGCCGCTCGCCTGAGAATTCAACCGTCCCCGACGATTCGACGGCTTCTGGGCCGGCGCTTCCACCAAGGGCGTGCGTTCGCCGCAGCCGGAACAAAAGCCCATCCAACGCTGGCTTTCCTGCCCGCAGTGTTGGCAGAAGAAGAGGCTTCGCTTGGCTGCTTTCCTTGCCAGGGTCTTTCCTCCTTGGGCGCGCCTTACAACGAAGGGGAGATAAAACTATCGCCCCGTGAACAGTTGATGTCTCGCTGGCATTATAGCAGAGTGCCTACCGAGGGTCGGGCAACGCTATCCGCTAACCACTGGAGTGGGGCGCGGGTGGTGCGAATGCCTTCGGAGCGGGGGTCCCCAATATCACCAGCGCGGCCAAGACGTAGAGGCCCATCAATATCCACCACACCGGTAGGTAACTGTGGCTGAAATCGTATATGTATCCGGCTATGGGCGCGCCCGCCCCAGACGTCACCAGAGTAGCGGGCAGCACTATGCCCCGAATCGTGCCCAGAAAGGCGCGACCGTAGTAGTCGGCCCAAACAAAGGTGGTGACTATCATGTTGGCCCCAACGGAGATCCCGAATAGGATGACGGAGGCAAACAGGAAGAACGGATGGGACGTGAAAAACATGAGACCGATGGCCACAGCAAATCCCACACTGGAGGCCGCGCCCACGTATCTAACGGGGAAGCGGTCCACCATGAAACCGGCGGCCAGGGCCATCAGAGCCGCGCCGGCAGCGTCGGCAGCGAAGGCGTAGGATACCAAACTGGCGTCGAACCCCTGCTCCACCCAGTAGGGCAGCCGGTGGATGCTTCCTCCGCCCGCCGCAAGCCCCAGCAGTCCGAAAAAGAGAATCAGCCGCCAGAAGGTTCGCGTCTTCATGGCCTGGGCTGCGGTCCACTGTATCTCTTCCTTCGGCTGTCCCCGCTGGAGGTTGGGGTTGACATGGGCCCGTCCATCCGGCAAGAGTCCCATGTCTTCCGGCTGTTTTCGCAGGAAGATTAGCGCCAGCGGCGCGGTTAGAGTCATACTGACCAGAGCCAGGATCAGCCAGGCGCTTCGCCAACCCACGCCGTCAATGAGAATCTGGGTGATGGGCATGAAGGCTATTCCGCCCATGCCCAGGCCCATGGTGGCCAGGGCCAGGGCACGGCCCCGCTGTCGGACGAACCACTTTGCTACCGGCACAGAGGTCAGCAGGCCGCCTGGTGCCGAGAGTCCGATGAGTCCCATCACCGTGAAGAGGCCGAGAAACTGCCATGAATTCTGAACGAAGAACAGTCCCACCATGCAGGCGCCCGTCGTGATGGATGCAACGACAATCAACAACCGGCCGCCGTGACGGTCCAACAGCCGCCCAAGGAAGAAGCCGGAGATGCCGCCCGCCACCATTCGGGTTGTCTGGGACCAGCCGATGAACCCCCGCGACATGTCCAGGTCCTCTCCCATGGGGATTACGAAGAGGCCGAAGTTCAGGGTGCCGGTGGCCATGGTGCCAAAGTTCACCAGAAATAACGTGGCGACAATTACCCACCCGTAGAAGAAGGGCCATTGGGAGGGGCCGCGAAGCCGCTGACGCACCCACCCGGCCCAGACAAACAAGAAAGGCCTATCCACCGGGATAGGCCTTTCTTTCGTAAACTATTAGCCGTGCCTCATCGGGCGCTACCGTCCCTCCTGCCTTCAACAGGCAAAAGGACTGGACGACTTGCGTTGCTACCAGCGACGTCGTTCGCTGTCTCTAGGTGGACGCTGCAGCCAGCGCCTTCGCCTCCACCCCCACCACGATTTCGCCGTCATGTATGTCCACGTGCGCCACGTCGCCCTCGTTCAGACGCCCGCCGAGGATCTCTTCCGAGAGCTGGTCTTCCACCACGTCCTGAATCAGGCGGCGCAACGGTCGCGCTCCGAAGTCGGGGTCGTATCCCTTTTCTGCCAAGTACACCTTCGCCTCGTCCGTCACCTCCAGGGAGATGTGCTTGTCTAGCAGCTGCTTCTCCACTTCCTTCAACTGCAGGCTGACGATGTTCAGGATGTGATCCCGGTTGAGGGAGTGGAAGACGACGGTGGAGTCGATGCGATTCAAGAATTCGGGCCGGAAGAAGCGCTTCACCTCCTCCAAAACCTTATCCTTCATGCGCTGGTACGCCTGCTCTTCCGTCTTCGCGTCGTCCGACTTTAAGTTGAAGCCCATGGAGGTCTCTCGCCGGATCAGGTCCGACCCCAAATTGCTGGTCATGACAATAATCGCGTTGCGGAAGTCCACCCTCCGGCCCTTGGCGTCGGCCAGATGCCCGTCGTCAAAGATCTGGAGGAGAATGTTGAACACCTCCGGGTGGGCCTTCTCAATTTCGTCAAAGAGGATGGTGCAGTAGGGCTTGCGGTGAACGGCCTCGGTCAACTGCCCGCCGTCCTCGAACCCGATGTACCCGGGAGGCGAGCCGATGAGCCGCGCGACGGTGTGCCGTTCCATGAACTCGGACATGTCCAGCCGGATCATGGCGTCATCGCTGCCGAACATGAAGTCGGACAGGGTACGGACCAGTTCCGTCTTGCCCACTCCAGTGGGGCCCAGGAAGAGGAATACGCCCATGGGACGGCGGGGATCCTTGACGCCGGCCCTGGCGCGGCGAACGGCCTTAGAGATGTTCACGATGGCCTCGTCCTGGCCTATGATCCGCTTATGGAGCTCGTCCTCCATGTGCAGCAGCCGCTCCGACTCCTCCAGCGCCAGCTTGGTGACGGGTATCCCCGTCCACATGCTGATTACTTCCGCCACGTCTTCTGCCGTGACTGTGGTCTCCCCCTCTTGCCGGTCGTCCTTCCAGTCCAACTCCTGCTCTTGCAGCTGTTCGGACAGCCGGAGCTCCCGGTCTCGAAGCTCTGCGGCGTACTGGAAGTTCTGCCCGCCGATGGCGTCGTCCTTCTCGCGTCGGACGCTCTGCAGAATCCGCTGGGTTTCAGCCACCGAGAGGGGCGTGGAGGTAGAGCGGATGCGGACCCGTGAGGCCGCCTCGTCAATGACATCCACCGCCTTGTCCGGCAGGAACCGGTCAGGAATGAAGCGGGCCGCCAGGTTGGCGGCGCTTTCCAAGGCATCGTCGCTTATCTTCAAATTGTGGTGCTTCTCGTAGCTGCTGCGGAGGACTTTCAGGATTTCCGTGGTCTCCTCCACCGTAGGCTCCTCGACACGCACGGGCTGGAACCGGCGCTCCAAGGCCGAGTCCCTTTCCACGTACTTCCGGTAGTCGTTGGGAGTGGTGGAACCGATTACCTGAATCTCCCCACGCTGCAGGGAGGGCTTCAGGATGTTGGCGGCGTCCACTGCCCCCTCGGCGGCGCCGGCCCCCACGATGGTGTGAATCTCGTCGATGAACAGAACGCAGTTCTTGGAACTGCGAATCTCGTCGATTATCTTCTTCAATCGCTCTTCGAACTCGCCCCGGTACTTCGTGCCTGCCACCAGGGATCCCATGTCGAGCGTCAAGAGCCTCTTGCCCCGGAGGGTGTCCGGCACTGCGCCGGCAACAATTTGGTTGGCCAACGATTCGACGATGGCCGTCTTGCCCACGCCGGGCTCGCCTATGAGCACTGGGTTGTTCTTCGTGCGGCGGCTCAGGATCTGGATTATCCGGTCCCGCTCCGTCTCCCGCCCCACCACCGGGTCAAGCGTGCCTTCTCTCGCGGCCTTCGTCAAGTCTATGCCCATCTGGTCCAGGGTAGGCGTACGCGCGGTGCCCCTGCCCTGGGCAGTGGTGGTGGGCACGTTCTGGCTGAGTACCCGCTGGGTTTCGGTCCGCACCTTTTCAAGGGTGACGCCAAGGCTCTCCAGCACGCCGGAAGCGACGCCTTCGCCCTCCCGCAGCAGGCCGGCCAGCAGGTGCTCCGTGCCTATGTAGGAGTGGTTGGCCCTTCGCGCTTCGTCCACGGCCAACTCGATAACCTTCTTGGCCCTGGGTGTGAGACCGATTTCGCCCGTAACGGGCTTCTCGCCGCGGCCAATGATGAACTCCACGGCGGCGCGCACCTTCTCCAGGTCGATGCCCAAATTCTTGAGCACCCTCGCCACCACCCCCTCAGTCTCTCCCACAAGCCCAAGAAGGATGTGCTCCGTGCCGATGTAGTTGTGGTTGAACCTCTGGGCCTCGTTCTGGGCCAGCGTTAGTACCCGTCTTGCTCTCTCAGAGAACTTTTCAAATCTGCTAGACATTGGCTAACCCCTCAGGACTGGATGGGTTAAGAGATGCTGTGTCGGTTCATAACTGGTACGACGTCGTGGCAGTCTGTGGGTGCCCCAGGAAACTGCTGCTTCAACCATTATAGTATAGGTTTGGCGGGCGAAGCCTGTAAAGGCATGAAACCGGAGCTTGCAGTCAGTTTGTCAGGGGAATACAGAGGCGGGGGTCGCCCCTGAAGGTTGGTCTGGCGTGAGGCTGATGGGGTTCTCAAGGAACCCCACGCATCACTTGTAAATCCCTGGCAGTGGCTTATTTTCCCACCCCGTTACCAAGGCAGTATCGTCAGCGCTGGGGCGTGTCACTTCCGTGTTCGGGATGGGAACGGGTGGGTCCACCCCGCTCTAACCACCAAGGAATATACTACATATATTATGCTATAAATTTCACAAACTGACAAGGGGGGGTGGAACCCCCTTTCCAATTCGTTTGGCCGCGATTGTCCAGATGAACCCTCGTAGAGGGATCGCGCGCCGCCCTGTGGTCAATTTGCGGATATTTCTGGATTCCCCCCTCAAACAGGGAACGATTTGCCGTTGAGTTGCATATTATCTGTTAGAGGCCCCTGACCCCAACAACTTATAGTCCTCAAATGAGCCCCAATTGTAGGAAATTAACAGCCGGGGACCGGGAGAGTCCGAGGTGGGAAGGTAGGTAGCAATGTTCCTTAGCAAATTCTGGTTAGTCCCATTGGCGTTACTTGTCATCTCCGCTTGTACCAATTGCGAAGCAACTCTTCCCCGCGATGGCATACCGAGGGTCGAAATAGAGGACGTCACGTTTGAGGTGGAGGTCCCTCACGCTCCAGCCCTCCGGGAAAAGGGTTTGACCGGCCGGCCCTATTTGGAGGCGGGTAAGGGAATGCTCTACATCCCCGACGGCCCAGATGCAGGCGTTTTTTGGATGAAGGGAATGCGGTTCCCCCTTGATTTCATCTGGATCGGGAGAAACTGCCGTGTCGTGGATGTCACCGCTTACGCCAGCGTCCCATATCCCGATACGCCGGACCACAGGATACCGACATATCGTTCCTATACAAGGGCTGCCTATACACTCGAAGTCAACGCTGGAGATGCCGATAGGTATGACATTAGAGTCGGCGACAAGGTGAAGTTCGAAAACATTTATGGGCATTGCCGACGATGAGTGCATCTATCGAAGCATACGGCTCTTCGATTGTTGTCGATCTCTTCGGAAGTCACCGACAAAACAATGCCCTTCCATATAAGAACCAATTCGAGAGAGACATTATCTTTGTACAGAAAGCAGTCAACGGAACAAAAGGGAGTCACCTGACACAAGGAATTACATTCGCTCAATGTCGTACAGGAACCCCTAATATCCCTTGTCCCACCCCAAATGCAAGGGATCGCTTCGAAAACGTAGCGTTACCCAAGAAGAGGGTGGGGCGTAATCACACCAAGGAGGAATGAAGATGACTAAGTTTGCGGTAATAGCCTTATTAGCGATCGTTGGCTTGCTGGCAATTGCTGCCTGTGCCGGCGATGACGAATACGAACCCGCAGCCACCGCCGCCCCAGCCGCTCGAGCACCCACAGCTGCCCCTACTATGGCGGCGGCGCCCACCGCCGCTCCGTTCACTGCAGCGCCAACAGCAGCTCCCACGATGGCCCCCAGAGCTACGGCAGCTCCGGCACCCACTGCAGCGCCTACCATGGCACCGACTGCGGCTCCCACGCGGCCCAGGCCGACGGCAGCACCCACGCCTCAAGCCATGATAGAGTCTGCGACGACTCGAAGGGCAACCCCGGCTCCCACCGCCGCTCCAACCCCGGCGCCTGCGGCGGCGCCCGCAGCAGCTGCTGCCACCACTTTCAGGGACTATGCCAGGGAGCAGTTCGTCTCCACAGCCGTGGACAACGTCTCCACCTTCAGCCTGGACACGGACCGCACCTCCTACTTCCTCGCCCTCAACTGGGCCAGAAACGGCTACGAGGTGGACCCCGACTCCGTCAGGTCGGAGGAATGGATCAACGCCTTCAACTACGGCTACGAACAGCCCCGACGCGACGACAGCTTCGCCATCTCCTCCGATATAGTCAGACACCCCCTGGACAGCCGGATGCATCTGGCCCGCATCGCCTTCCAGGCCCCGGAGTTGGACTATGACGCTACCCCTATCAACGTCACCCTGGTGCTGGACGCCTCAGGCTCCATGAGCCAGGGAAACCGGGTGGACATCGCCCGGGAGGCGGCGGAGAGCATCAGACTCAGCCTCAGAGACCACGACCGCATCG
>CAYNJI010000026.1:0-9816 GCA_964397605.1 uncultured Dehalococcoidia bacterium
GGCTGAGGCGTTGATTGACCTCTGGGTTGAGGATTCTGACTTGGCGATGCGGGTTGTTGCGCTTCCGTGGGTTTCGGACGGGGTGGATATCCCGGAGCGGGATGCGTTGAAGGGTTTGCTGGGCGCGGCCGCGGTTGACGCTCTCCTAGCTGGCAAAATTATGGAATTTCCCTGGATAGTGGAGGAGGTGACGGAGGCTGAGGGCAGTATTCTAGATCGACTTGTAGGAATTGCGTCTAGTGACACTGACTTGGCTAATCAGGTGGTATCTCTACCCTGGCTCGTCGATGGGGTTACAGATGACGAAAGGGTAATGTTTACTGCACTCAGCCGCATTGCAACCGCGGACATAACGTTGGCCAAGGAGGTGGCGGCTCTTCCGTGGTTCATTGACGACGTTGAGGAGGTGGAGTGGGAGGTGCTGGACCAAGTTCTGGGAATTGCGTTTAGGGACATTGACCTGGCAAATCAGGTGGTATCTCTTCCCTGGCTGGCCGACGAAGTGATTGATGAGGAAAGAGTGATTTTGACCACTCTCAACCGAATTTCAACCACGGACATCCAGTTGGCTAAAGAAGTGGCGGCCCTACCTTGGTTCATTGACGACGTGACGGAGGCTGAGAGCGTGGTCATAGATGCTTTTGCCGACATTGCACCCAGAGACGCCGAGTTGGCCGCGAAAGTCGCAACGCTTCCCTGGTTAGCCGATGACGTAGGGGAAGCTGAGAGCGTTGTCGTAGACGCCTTTGCCTCCGCAGGATCCGAAGATATCGAGTTAATGAACTGGGCCGTAACCCGCCCATGGTTAGGCGACGGCGTAACGCGGGATGAAAGCGCTACCGTAAAGCGCCTATTCAGCCTTGCGGGAAAGGACCCCGAGCTAGGCGGCTTGCTGATGGGAACGACCTGGTTCAACGAAGGAGTGGGAGAGGCTGAAATAGATGCGCTCGTCAGATTGGCCTTCCTCGCAACTAGCAACATTGAATTGACTAAACATATAGTGGGACTCCCCTGGTTCGCAGACGATGTGACGGAGGAAGAGGGCGATGCCATAAACGCCATTGCCGTCATGGCTTCCAGGAACGTCGAGTTGACCGAAACGGTCGCAGCCCTACCTTGGTTTGTTGACGACGTGACCGAGGCTGAGAGCGATGCCATAAACGCCATTGCCGTCATGGCTTACAGAAACGTCGAGTTGACCGAAACGGTCGCAGCCCTACCTTGGTTCGTTGACGACCTTACGGAAGCCGAAAGCCTTGTCATAGCTGCTTTTGCCGCCGTAGGGTCCGAAGATATAGAGTTGGTCAATTGGGCGGTTACTCTTCCATGGTTGGTTGACGGAGTGGCGGCGAATGAACGGGCTGCCCTTAGGCATGCGCTCAGATTGGGAGAAATTGACCCTGATTTGGCTCGGGCAACGGCGGTCCTCCCCTGGTTTGTCGACGGTCTAACGGGGGATGAGCGAAATGCCGTGAATTTCTTGCAGAGTATCGCTACAGCAGAGTTAAAAGGAACCAGCGATGGGGACATGGGGGCACAACTGGCAAAGCTGCTGCTGTCTCTCCCTTGGCTCGCCGACGAGGTTGTCCAGGCTGAGGCAGCCGTCATCCACGCCCTGAAGAACATCGCAGAAAGAGACCTCAATCTTGCAAGACATATAGCAGCACTGCCCTGGCTTACTGATGACGCGACTGTAGTTGAGTGGTCGGCCAGCAGCGCACTGGACGATATCTCGGATAAAGACCTTGAGTTGGCCAGGCGAGTAGCGGCTTTTCCCTGGTTTGTCGACGATGTGACGACATTAGAGGTAGAGAGCCTTCGTCAATTAAGAACTATTGTATCAAGGGATTTGGAGTTGGCCAATAGTGTAGCAAGTTTTCCATGGTTTAGTGGGGGCGTAACGGAGACTGAAGGCACCGCTAGGTACGCCTTGCTTTACATAATATCCAGCGATTTTGAATTTGCGAACGACGTGATGGCTCTTCCGTGGTTAGTTGATGATGTCTCGGAGGCTGAGGCAAGCGCCCTTAAAGGGGTAAGTTATCTCTCATATACCAACCTGGACATGGCCCAGCAAGTGGCGGTACTTCCCTGGTTCGCAGATGGCGTTACAGAGGATGAGGCATGGGCTCTTATTGATCTGAGCGAACTCTCAAACACAGACCTGGGCCTGGCCCAGCAAGTGGCGGTACTTCCCTGGTTCGTGGGTGGAGTAACAGAGGATGAAGGGGCTGTGAGACGCGTCCTGCTCGAAGTGGCATCTAGAGATATCGATTTCGCTAACGAAATGGCAGTTCTCCCGTGGTTATCCGACGGCGTTACAAAACTTGAGATCTCTGCCATCTACTCCCTAGACGATTTAGCATCCAAAGACGAGGAGTTAGTTTGGAAAGTTATCGGTTGGCCGAGGTTCGAAGGCGGCGTCGAAAGGGACCTGGACTTTTTCTTCTTGCACGCTTTGGGCCGGTCAGACCCGGAACTTTTGGCTACTTTGACCGCCAGGACCTGGTTTGATGATGGGTTGACTGACGAAGAAGCTGCGTTGGTTGTATCGCTTGCCGGCCAGCCACCAGGACTGCAGAATGCTCTACTAGACGTTCACCACGTGTACCGTCAGTCAATTTCGTTGCCCCTTGCCGAGAAGGTTAACGTCTGGATAGTTCAAAGTGCCTATCTTGTGTCGAACGAAAAGGTATTATCTGAGATAGAGGACACCTTGCGAATCGCTGAGGAGATCTTTAGGGTTCCCTGTCCAACTACAGATGTTATTCTGCTGGTATCCACGGAGCAAGGTACAGATTATGAAGTATATTCGGGGCATTCTGGTTCCCATATGGTTCTAAAGAGCTGGGAAGGCAAAGTGACTTTTGTTCCCCACGAAACAACTCACTACTACTTAAGCCGTCGAAATTTTGATGCTGCGTGGCTCGTTGAAGGAGGGGCCAATCTCATCGAGGACCTGTTCCATGATCGGCGAGGGCATCAAGACATTTCAAGCCGCGGATCAATAGTCCTAGACAGAATCCAGACCAATTGCATCGTAGCGGGAGTCGAGAGCATACGCCACAATGCTTATCTGGTAGGGCGCGAGCATATTTCTTTCTTCCAATGTACCTACAGTATGGGTGAAAACTTGCTGCTCAACCTATTAGAGATCATGGGTGAGGAGGCCATGTCGTCTGTGTTGAACGAGCTTTACGTTTCCAGTGGGGGGCACGTACCGGCGTTGAGATTTAGCACGCCTCCCACCGAGGTGGAGATATATGAAGCCTTTCTGAAGCACACGCCGCCGGAACATCAGGAAGAAGTTCGCGAGCTGTTTCGGGAGCTTCATGGTGGGGATTTCGCATTCCCAGAAATTGACTTCGCTGACGCCGAGGAGGACGAGGCCGCGGATGCCGCGCTCATCGAGATCGGTGAAACCGTCGAGGGGTCTCTGGACTACATTTTCGATTTCGACTATTTTCGATTCCAAGCAGAGCAGAGCCAGAGATACCGGATAAGCGTGGAGCACGAGAACCTCGGACATTCCAGCATCACCCTATTCGCTCCCGACGGGGTGAGCGATGAACGCGGCAGATGGAAGGCCCGCGGCATGGGGCCAGATGGTCCGCTGATCCTCTGGATGGCCCCCAGCTCCGAGCAGTATTATTTTGCGGTCCAGAACTTTGGGGGAAAGACGGGTGACTATGCCTTTACTATCACGCCAATCGATGTCCCAGAGACGGATGCCCATGGGGATACGCCGGAATCGGCCACTGAGATCAGGCTGGGCCGGAGGGTCAGCGGGACCATAGATCATGCCTTTGACTACGACTACTTCCGCTTTAGTGCCGGCGAGGGCGAGGAATACTTCTTTGACTTCTATGGTAATTTCTTAAACTCTCTTTGCAGCGAGCTTTACCTGTCCAACGGCACTGCAGTACGCAATTGGCCCAATAGTTGCAACATAGCCGAACGACCGAGTTATGGCGAAAGTTACGGGATTCATTGGTGGTCGCCGCAGACTGACGAGTACTACTTGGAATTGTATGGCTTTATGGAGAGGGTCGGCGATTATGAATTCGAGATTGCAAGATGATACAATCCGACCAATTGCATTGACGTCATCTATTCAGACTGAAACTGAAACTGATTCTGACCTAGGCCGAAGCTGGGGATTGCGTCTGCCTTGTTAGTGGCTTGGGCGTTATCTCGCATCCGCGGGATGTTCTATGGGTGGTGGGTGGTGGTGGGCGGCATGTTGAGCATAGCTATCAGCAGTGGCTTGTTCATGCACGGGTTCCAGTTCTACTTCGAGCCCATGCGCCGGCAGTTTGGGTGGAGCCGTACGCTGATTTCCGGCGCCTATTCCTTATCCCGCGTGGAGAGTGGCTTCCTGGGGCCTCTGGGCGGCTATCTGGTGCAGCGCTTCGGCTCCCGGATTGTGATGGCCGGTGGGTTCATGATTCTGGCGCTGGGGCTGGTGCTTCTGAGCATGACTCGGAATGTGCCGATGTTCTACGCGGCCTTTCTGGTTCTCTCCGTGGGCTCAGGTTTGGCGGCTTGGACTCCGGTGGTGCCTGCCCTGACCAACTGGTTCCGGCGGAAGCGGGCCATGGCCGTGGGACTTACGATGATGGGGATGGGCTTCGGCGGCATTGTGATTGCGCCAACGGTATCCATCTTTATCAATAACTTTAGTTGGGACAAGACAGCACTGGGCTGCGGCATCTTCGCCGCTATCGTCGGGCTGCCGCTGGCCAGTATCATGCGTTACAGCCCGGAACCCTACGGATACCTGCCTGACGGAGACACGCCCGATGACAAGGCGTCTGAAGGATCGGAGGGGGCCCAGCGCTCGTCATCGGCGGACCAAGAATTCGACTTTTCGGTGAAAGAGGCGCTGCGGACTCCAGCATTCTGGCTGATGTCCATAGGGCATTCGGTGTCGCTGCTTGTCATTTCCACCTTGAGTTTGCACATGGTGCCCTACTTGGAGACGGACCTGGGCTTCACCGCAGGGAGGGCAGCCACGGCGGTGATTGCGGTCAACGGCTTTCTCATGGCTGCACAGCCGGTGGGAGGGTTTCTGGGGGACCGTCTGCCGAAGCACTACATAGTTGCGGGAACCATGTTGGGTCACGCGTCGGCGTTGCTTCTGCTTGCTACCGCCGACGGCTTCAGCCAGGTTATCCTGGCGTCGGCGATACAGGGGATGTCCTGGGGGATTCGCGGGCCGGTGATTACAGCCATGAGGAGCGAATACTTTGGACGGAAGAATTTTCCGATGATCCAGGGCTACTCACATCTGGTGCTGATGGTGGGTCAGATTGTAGGTCCGCTGCTGGCGGGTTACATGGCCGACTACTACAGCTACAGCGCGGGGTTCAAGATTATTGCCGCGATGACCGCGGCTGGGATGTTTCTGTTTCTGATGCTGCGAAATCCACAACCGCCACAGCGTGCCGCCGACCCGCTGCAGCGTTGAAGTTTGAGAGGAACGGCAGAGACTATTGAGAAATTGGTTGGTCGGATATGGCGAATCTTCTATTGGAGATTTGCGAATTCCGGCAAATCAATGAGTAATCGCAATTAAAAAAACTAACTAAGGAGAAATCAGCCAAATGACCAACGGTGAAGACTATCAGCGGGGAATGGTAATTGTGGCGCACGCAGACGACGCAGAGTTCGGATGCGCCGGCACTGTGGCGTCCTGGTGTCGCAGCGGCATGGAGGTTGTGCAGGTCATCTGCACCGATGGCAGCAAGGGTTCCGACGACCCTAACATAACATCCGCCCAACTGGTGGAAATCAGAAAGCGGGAGCAGCAGAACGCCGCCCGGGTGCTCGGTGTGAAGGAAGTCGTCTTCCTGGGATACGAGGACTCGATGCTTGAGCCCACCCTGGACTTGAGGCGAGACATCGCCCGTGAGCTTCGGCGTCATCGACCTCAGGTTGTCATCTGTCCCTCTCCGGCGAGAAGTCTCACGGAGAGTCCGTACATCGGCCACCCCGACCACATCGCCGCCGGCGAGGCCGCCCTTGCAGCCATCTTTCCCACGGCACGTGACCGGCTCACCTTCCCGGAACTGCTGGAGGAAGGGCTGGAGCCTCATAAGGTGGACGAAGTGCTCATTACCGACAGGAACAACGCCGATACGTGGATCGATGTTTCCGACGTTATGGACGTGGCGATTGAAGCGCTGAAGCAGCACGTGAGCCAGGTGGGGGACTTCGACGTGGCCAAGGGTATGCGCTTCTGGAGGTCGAAGACCGGCGAACCGAAGAATATTCCCTTTGCCGAGGCGTTCAAGTCGTACAAATTCCGATAAGGCTAACGAAGATGGTCTCCCGTGCGTTCAAAGGTGCATTGATAGATGTAATCTAAGCCGCAATCGACCGTTTGGTTGCCTCTTGACGTTGGTTCTTAGCCACTCAGCCTTGACACTCCCCAACCCCCTGGATATGATGGGGTCACCGAGCCTGGGATACGTGACATTTGGTCGGAACACTGCGACAAGAGGTTTAGGAATGGCAGAAAAAGATATTGTGCTCATGGCCCACCTGATGAGAAGGGCAGGCTTTGGGGCCACCCGCGACGAGTTGGAGGCACGAGTTGCCAAGGGCTACGAGGCCACCGTCGACGAGTTGGTCTATCCCGAAGATCACGGCATCCCGCCCATCGACGAAGGGATGATATTCCGCCACAACCCCGGATTCGAGATTCCCGGTGGGAATCCCACCAACGGCCAGGCCCAATGGATGTACCGTCTCATCAACACGCCAAGGCCTCTGGAAGAAAAGATGGTCCTCTTTTGGCATCACCTCTTCGCCACCGGAAACGCCAAGGTGGATAACTGCGACCAGCTTTTGGCCCAGATTGCGATGTTCCGGGAGCACGGCATGGGCAACTACCGGGAACTGCTGGTGCACCTGGCCAGGGACCCGGCGATGATCTTCTGGCTTGACAACAACGAGAATCACAAAGGCGCGCCCAACGAGAACTGGGGACGGGAGTTGCTGGAGCTCTTTTCTATGGGCCAGGGCAACTACACGGAGCAGGACGTAAAGGAATGCTCCCGCGCCTTCACCGGCTGGACCATCGCAGCCAAGATCCCCCGGCTTCCCTACGGTCGCTATCCGTGGAGCTTTGAGTATATTCCCCAAGATCACGACGACGGCGAGAAGACGTTCCTGGGGAATCGCGGCCGGTTCAACGGCGAGGACATCATAGACATTGTGGTGCGTCAGCCGGCGACGGCCCGTTTCGTCGCAAGGCACCTCTACAACTTCTTCGTAGCCGACGAAGTGCAGGTGCCCAGCTGGCTGGACGTGGCGCCCCGGGACCCCGTAGCCATCAACATGCTGGGCGAAACTTTCATCAGTTCCGGCTATGACATGCGCTCCACCATTCGGATGCTGTTCAACTCGGACTTCTTCAAGGACGAGAGTGTCTGGTACGCCAAGGTCAAAAGCCCGGCGGAAGTTGTGGCCGGAACGATGCGGCTGGTGCAAGACCACCTTGTCCCCAAGCCCGGCATCGCTCCCATCGGCCTGGAGACCAACTACCAGGGCCAGGCGCTCATGGACCCGCCTAGCGTGGAGGGTTGGCACACCGGACAGGAGTGGATCGACAGCGGCTCGCTGCTGCGTCGCATCAACTTTGTGGCCAATCGGGTGGGGGATACGAGCCTGCCGGGCATCAAGTCTATTATCCAACGACTGGCTGCCCAGGATAGTCTAACGGCAACGGAATTCGTAGACATCTGCATAGACCTGATGGGCCCGGCGCGAGTCGACGCAGATACCCGGTCGGAGCTCATCGTACACGTGGAGGCCGATGGGCCGGTGCAGAGAGGCGCTTCGGAGGATGAGCGCGCCGCCTTCGGCAAGAGGGTGGGCGAAGTTCTGCAGCTAATCGCATCCACGCGCGAGTACCAGTTCGGCTAATTACGTACATCCCCTGGAGGCAACGCTATGCAAACCGTCATGGTTCGGGGCAGAGTCTACAACTACAGCCACACCATAGGCCGCAACGCCACGGGAGGGCCTGGATTTCGTCATCCAGTAGACTTGGCGCTGGGCAGCAACGGGACCATCTACGTCGTCAACCGCGGCGACGAGTTTCAGTCTTGCCAGCGAGTGAGCGTGGTAACCATAGATGAGGAATTCATCCGTGACTTTGGCAGCGCGGGAACGGGGGACGGTCAGTTTACCTGGCCGTCGGCAATCGCCCTGGACAAGGATGAGAATGTCTACATAGTGGACGAGTGGCTCAACCGCATCTCTATTTTCGACAAGGACGGCAATTTCCTTGATAAGTGGGGAACTCCCGGCCGTGGGGCCGGGCAGCTTAACGGACCGAGCGGCATTGTCTTCGACCGGGACGACAACGTTTACATAACTGAAGAGTTAAGCCACCGGGTGCAGAAGTTCACGAAGGACGGCCAGTATATTCTGGGCTGGGGCAGCGAGGGCCAGGGGCCGGGGGAGTTAAACCACCCGTGGGGCATCGCTATCGACAGCAGGGGTGACGTCTACGTGGCCGACTGGCACAACGACCGAATTCAGAAATTCTCGCCTGAGGGAGAGTATCTGGCTAGCTTCGGAAGCCCAGGCGACAGTGCGGGCCAACTGAAGCTTCCCAGCGACGTTGCGGTGGACGACGAGGGTGACGTTTACGTGACGGACTGGTGGAACAACAAGGTGGAAGTGTACGACCCGGAGGGCGCGCCCCTAACGAGCTTCATCGGCGATGCCGAGCAGCTTTCCAAGTGGGCGCAGGAGGCTGTGGACGCCAATCCCGACTACGTAAAGGCGCGGCTGAGGGTCAAGAGCCTTGAACCCCAGTGGCGGTTCACCCGCCCCACCTCTATAGATATTTCCGAAGACGGAAAGATACTCATTACCGATAACCAGAGGGCGCGAATTCAGATATACCAGAAGGAGTCCAACTGGGTTGATCCACAGTTCAATCTATAGCGGGCGCGGCCTGCGTCTTTTTCCGCTGCCCCTGAATTTCAGCCTGGTTAGCGGTTTCTACGCACACGCCTTTAGAGGTCTGTCAAAGGCGACGTATTGATGGCCTTACGTAACGCAATACGTAAGCGGTCTGCCTATTGGCAAGAAGGTTCCATAATTCATCTTCAATTATGTTGACACTGCCAATAACCGAGGGTATTCTTGGGAATAATATC
Source organism: uncultured Dehalococcoidia bacterium (assembly GCA_964397605.1). Taxonomy (GTDB): domain Bacteria; phylum Chloroflexota; class Dehalococcoidia; order Lucifugimonadales; genus JAPULR01. Next base: position 9,180 of record CAYNJI010000026.1, read on the forward strand.
CAAAATCGCTCATAAGGGGGAGAGATGACCACAAAGAAGGTTAGTCACATTGTCAAACGCCCGGGGCTGCGCCTGAAGGATCCGACGTATGAGATTCCGGTGGCCGAGGACCTTGCGACCACCCCCGGCATCCGTCAGAACCCGAATGACGTGGACTTCTATTCCAGGTCCTACCCCCTGGAGAGCCAGAACGTCGAGTACACCGCCGACCGGGAGTGGGTGTGGACCGTCTACAGCCCGGAGGAGGAAGAGAGCCACCTGGAGCACGAGCGTCTGCAGGCGCCGGTGGTCAACGCTGCCGCCATCTCGGGAGACCTTGCCCCCACCGCCGAGCCTACGGGCAAGGACGTTACCCAGGAGATCAAGACGAAGGCCCGCGAGCTTGGCTTCGGCGAGGTGGGGGTGACCCGCTACGACCGCCGCTACACCTTCAAGTACAAGAAGCGATGGACGAAGTTCGAGCATGCCATCTGCGTGGCCTATGAGCAGGACTACGAGAGGACCCAGTCGATCCCCAGCAGCTTTGCCGAGCACACGCACTTCGGTACCTACCGCTCCATGAGCCAGTTGGGCTTGATTCTGGCGGACTACATTCGCAGCCTTGGCTACCATGCCCAGGTTCACAGCCCGAACGACA
>CAYNJI010000027.1:0-9816 GCA_964397605.1 uncultured Dehalococcoidia bacterium
TTCACTAACCTACGCGCCGTTAAGAACCGCTATGGCCTTGCGAAGGTCATCCATCGGGAAGAAAATGGCGATTGTCATAGCAATCACAACGGCGACCCTTCAGAATACCGCGAGCAGACAAGCATGGTGATTGGCTCTAACACCCTGATAGAATAGAAGTCTGCCAAAGCATCGTTATTATGAATGAACAAGAATCCCCCATGAAGATAACTACCCTCGGAGAACTCCAATGGTGGTCGCTAGAGGTCATCAGCGGCACCATTATGGCGGTGGGCGTAGGCATCTTCGCTGGCCGCCAGTCCCTTGGGCTGGTTGTAACCTTTCTTGTGGCTGCCGGCGTTCTCCTCAGCGTCTTCCTCATTGGCGCACTGCTTAGAAGGGTGGGGCATCGTCGGTCCACCATCATCGCCGCGCCGCCGGAACAGGTCTTCGACGCGGTGCTAGCCCTGGCCGGCCACGGTGCTTTCCTGCGCTCTCTCTGGGGTATTGCGTTGACGGTGGAGAGGCCCGCCAAGGCCACCGCTCCAGACACTACCCTTGAGGGCACTTACAGCGTGGGCACGGACCCTCTCAGCGTTTCATCGTCCCGTAAGGGAGAGTTGACCCTGACTGTTGACGAGGTGGATCCTCCCCGAAAGCTGGTGCAGCACGCTATTAACAAGTTCCGGGGGAGAAGGACCCGCAGCGTTGGCGTGATTACCCTGGAACCCCACGAGGGCGGAACGAAGGTGACGGAACGGACGCGTCTGATTCTTCCTATGAACGCCTCCCACTTCATCGGCGCGGTCTACTCCCGCATGGTTCTCCGCCACGCCTCGTCCAACTTCCTAAAAGAGCTGAAACAGGAGGTGGAACGAGGCGGCTAGACACCAAACTATGGTCGCAACGGGTTGGCACGTTTGTTGACAACGCGTACCGCAATTAGTAGCGTACATTCATGCTATTGAAGACAAATAACTCTCGTCCTACATGGCAACGAGAATGGTGACATTAGATGAGCGAGTCAGCCACCTAAAGGGTAAGATTGACTCGCTGGCAACCAAGGAAGATGTAGCGAACCTGCGGGTAGAGATGAGTCAGATGGAGACACGCCTCATCAAGTGGATGGTGGGTACAGTGTTAGCCGGTATGGCTCTTGCCGCGAGCTTAACCATAGCTTTGCAAAATCTCTTGTCAGGCTAGCCAACTAGAAAGCGCTGCTCTAACCGGCCTCACAAAGCCCGATGCAGGGCGGCCACGGCCAGTTGCCGCACGTCTTCCGGCGGTGTCACAACCATTCCGTTGTCCATCGATATGGAGGCCCCGGCAGACAGAGCCTCCTCGGAAACCCAAGTCCAGCCAGAACGCAGCCCTTCCGTCCCATCCCCTTGTCCGTCCCCTAGCCGGCAGAAATAGATCAAGTCTACGTGCTCGTGGGGCCCCGCCTCCGGGTCGTCGATGTCCTCCACCATAATCGTCTCAGGCGGGGAAATCTGTCTCGGATACGCAACATCCACTGGCAACTCCCTGGGGATGACCTCCGCCGAAATCCCCGTCTCCTCTTGGATCTCCCGCAGAACGGCGGTTACCGGGTCTTCGCCGGCCTCCACGTGTCCCCCCGGCGGCAGCATTGCCTTCACCTTCGGGTGCCAGTGGAGCAGGACCCGCCCCCGGTGCGTCACGTAGCCTGTGGCCGTGAAGTGGCGTTCGGTGGAACGCCCGCCCGACGGGACGCTACACAATACCGTCTTCCCGAAGCTCCCGCAGAGAGTCCTCGAAGGCCTGTATGGTCCTGTCGATCTGCTCCTCAGTGTGGGCCGCCGACACCATGAACACCTGCCCGCCCATGACGTGGACGCCGTGGTTAAGCATGGCCTTGGTCAGATATCCCGTGCGCTTGCCCGTCATGGCGGCTCGTCGGTCTTCGTAGCTGATGACAGGAGCCTCGTAGTCCCCCGTGGGTTCCAGCCCCATGATGGGATTGACCAGGGACGCGATGCCGTAGGCGAAGCCGGGCACTTCCGACCGAATGAACGCCTTGTTGATCCCCGCCCTCAGACGGGCCGCCAGAGCGTCGGCCCGCTCGTTCACGGGCCGCTCCGCAATCATCTTCAGGCCCACGATACCCCCAATGGCCGTGGGCGGGTTGGCGTTGAAAGTCCCCCCTTGCCCGATGCGGCGGTGATTGTCCCAGTCAGGCTCGCCCCTGAAGGACATCATCTCCATTATCTCAGCCTTGCCCCCAACGGCCGCTCCGGGCATCCCGCCCGCAACAATCTTGCCGAAGGTCGTCAGGTCGGGCTCCACGTTGTACCGCACCTGGGCCCCACCCTTGGAGATGCGGAACCCGGTGATGGTCTCGTCGAAGAGAAGCACCACGCCGTAGCGGGCCGTCACCTCGCGAAGCTGTTGTAGGAAGGGGTCCGGCTGGAGGGGGAAGCAGCTGTAGTGGGCACCCGTAGGCTCCAGCATCACCACCCCAACCTCCGGGTCGTTCTTCAAGACCTCCTCCACCTCCTCGATGTTGGGGCGGACCACAACCACCATGTCGATGATGGCCTGGGGCACGGAGGCAGGCGGGGCGTTTCCCTGGGACGGCAGGGCGTACTCGTGCCAGCCGTGGAAGTGCTCCTCGAACTTGAGAATCTTCGGCTTGCCGTTGAAGGCCCGGGCCAGCCTGATGGCCAGGTATGTGGACTCGGTGCCCGAGTTGGTAAACCTCACCTGCTCTATGGAAGGCACCAAGCGCATGATCGCGTCGGCCCACTCCATCTCGAACGGGGTGTTGCCGCCCAAATGGGTGCCCTGGGCCACCTGCGACGAGATAGCGGCCACTATTTCCGGGTGGCTGTGGCCGTGGAGAAGCGCCCCGTTGCCCATTACGTAGTCGATGACCTCGTTGCCGTCCAGGTCGTACTTCACGCCGCCGTTGGCTCTGTTGAAGTAGACGGGGAAGGGCTCGGCGAACCGGTTCTGATGAGTGATGCCGCTGGGAAAGTAGCCCACGGCCTTCTGATATAGCTGGGCCGAGGCCGGGAACTTTTCAATATAACGCTGGTCAATGGCGGACACGATGCACCTCACAACATTCGAGTAGGCTAATAGCTTACACCCAACACCCCTTTAGGGAAAGTCTAGCAACGTCTTACCCGTTTCTTCCCCCAGTTGGAGCAACGACTCTGTTGTGTACTCTTTCCTCTTCTCGCGGGGGAATGACTCCACCGTGCCAGCGGTTGAACCAGATTCGTTGACTCCTCCTTCCCGTAGGGGCAACCGTAACCATATGATATAACCGTTGATTGCTTGAGTTGACTCCACTTACCCGTAGGGGCAACCCTTGTGGTTGCCCGTTGTTTTGGACGTTAGTACAAGCCCTTGAAGCAGAAGAATCTCCTGGGGGTGCCTCTACACTTTTAACGATGCGTCGGTATTCTCCGGATCCTCTTTCCATCCGATTGGATTGTTGACTATGTATTCTCTCGCCCGCTCCATTTCTTCGGCATCCCGAATCACGCGCTCGTAGTAGTTGCGCTGCCAAAGGCGACCCGTAAACCGGCGCCATCCATTTGCCTTCACGCCCTGTCCATACCTTACCGTTGTGATGGACTTATACGCGCCAACTACATCCCCTAGGCTAGGCCCGACACTAGTGATTTTCCTCACTCCGCCAAATCTCTTAACATCCGGCGCAAGGGCGCCCACAAGGGACGCCCCTACGGGTCTGTGTATCAGAACGATGCCGTGAATGTGATTAGGCATTACCACGAAAGCATCTAGGTCTATGGACGGGAACCGAAGGGGCAACTCCTCCCAACTCTGCTGAGCCATTATCCCCGCTAGATTTGGGCGCACTTCGTCATCAACCACATCTCCAAACAAGCACGGCCTATCTTGTATGACGATAGTCATGAAGTACGCGCCCGGCAAGGAATAGTCGTATCCCTCCATACGGGTGGACTTGCGTTTGCGGAGCGTGCGCTGGTGATTGATAGCCCGGGTCAAGACAAAGTTAGAATTAAGGTCGTTCTGTAGCGTGGCGAAGGCATCCCGTGCAAGCCCCCCGCCTACTAACGCGCGTTGTATACGGAATGGGGCAGTAACTCCTCCGACACCGACCCGGCGTAGTATGCCTTCAGATGTGGTCGCACCTCCAGCGCCAGTTCCTCCAGTGCCAGTTCCTCGTCCGTCTGCGGCCTGTTCAGGTTTGCCCGGATCTCCTTGTACAGAGCATCCTTATCCACCCGCGTCACCCGGCCCTCCCGCATCACGACCTCCCCGTCCACAATTGTTGCGTCTACGTCCACGCCGCGGGCCCTATGCACCAGCGCGTCCAGAATGGATACATCCGGGTTCAGGTAGGGCTGGTCCAACCGGGACAGACGGACAAGCGCCATGTCCGCCCTCCGGCCCACCTCCAGCGTTCCCACCTGGCCGGCGAAGCCGCTGGCGTCGGCCCCGTTCTCCGTGGCCATCCGAAACACCTGGGCCGGCGTTATCGGGTCGAACTCCACCGTCGGCAGTCTGTGAATCTTCAGCGCCAGCCGCATCTCCTGAAACATATCCTTGTCGTCGTTCATCCCCATGTCGTCGGTGCCGATGGCTACCGGAATGCCTTCCTCTACGAACCGGTGCACCGGCGCAATACCGGAGAGAAGCCGGAAGTTGGAGCTGGCGTTGTGGCACACAGACGCGCCCGATTCCTTAAACACCGCCATGTCTTCGTCGGTGACCCAAACGCTGTGGCCGCACACTACGTCCGGCCCCAGAAAGCCGATGTCCTGCAGGTGCTTCAACGGCGTCGTCCCGTAGATGCGCTGGCCGAAGAGCCGCTGGTAGACCGTCTCGGCGAGGTGTATGTGGCTCGTTGTGTTGTACTTCTCCGACAGCCCTTTCAGTCCCATCAGCAGCTCGTCCGAACACCGCTGCACGTTGGTGGGGGCCGTGTTTATGATGGTCCGGGCGCCCGCTGGTCCGTGATATTTCTTGAACAAGTCCTCAGACTGTCCGATCATCTCGTCCACCGGCACGTAGCTCTTTCCCATGAAGGCCTCGAAGCGACGGCCCAACTCCGGGGGGAGCTGGCGGAAAAACTCCTTCTCGCCGCCCCGCGGGCCCGCGATCATGGAGTTCTGGTCCTGCAGATTGGGGGCATAGGAGAGCCGCACCCCCGCGTCCTGGTACGCGCGAATCACTTTGTCCGTCGACACCTCGTCCATGGGCGCCGTGCCCCTGCCGGGCGTGTACATTATCTGCACCGTTGTCGTCCCAGTCTCTAGCATGTCGATGGCCCCGTGTAGATGCTCGAGGTAGGGGTCCAGCTGACGAGAGCCTATGCGGCCAATGCCGGAAATCTCCAGCGGAGCATGGGGAACCCCCAGCTGTACGGCCGAAAATCCGACGTGGTCGTGGTCGTTGACCAGGCCGGGAATGACCACGTGGTCGAGTGAACCCACCATCTCCGCAAAAGGATGATTCTCCTTCAACGACTGGTAGTCCCCAACCTCGACTATGCACCCCCCCTCCGAGTATACCGCCCCGTCGGTAATGATTAGCGCGTCGTCAGGGCCGACGACCTTGCATATAATGTACTTGCCTCTAACCAGCAGCGAACTCATCATCTGATCCCCCATAACATAATGACTTGGGTAGAAATCAACGACCCACCCACCATTGGCCCCAAGCCGCCTGGATGGCCTCTGGATCGAAGTCGTCGTTCAGAATAGCGTCGATGACCCGTGGCTCGCCGGAGGCCAGCGCCTCCCCCACGGCCGGCCCCAACTCTTCGGGCCGTTCCACCCGGACTCCGTGAACGCCGAAGGCCTTCGCCAGCGCGGCAAAGTCCAGTGGATGGTCGTAGAAGTCCATGCCGATGTACTTGCTCTGCCGCTCCCTTCCGGTTAGGTATCGCGCCATGTTTTCCCGCAGCACCTTGTAGCTGCCGTTGTTGCAGATAACGTACACAACCGGAATCCGATAGTTCACCGCCGTCCACAGTGCCTGGATGGTGAACATAGCCGTGCCGTCGCCGATGATCCCCACCACCGGGCGATTGGGTGCGGCCAGCTTCATGCCTAGAGTTGCCCCCATGCCGAACCCCAAACTTCCGCCGCGGCCTCCAACAAGTGACCCGGGTTCATCAAAGTCCAGCGCGCCCATCAGGGCGCTGCGCACCGTGATAGAGTCGTCGCACACCAGCACGTCCGGCGGCAGCGCACGGCGAAGCTCCACGGCGAAGCGTTCCGGCGAGATGGGCGACTCGTCCCATCGTCGCTGTGCCAGCGTGTCGAAGGCTTCCCCTCGTCGGCGCTTCTCCTGGGCCACGGCTTCTCCCCTCTCTCGGGCCGCCTCCGCTTCCGCAGCCGTCATCCTTTCCGAAAGTGCCTGGGAAAGCTGTTCCAGACTGCCAGCGATGTCTCCCAGGACCCCCGCCGCCACGGGATAGGAACGTTGGATGTCCCAATCGCTGCAGTCCAGATGTATCAGCTTGGGCGGGCCGCTGAAGGTCGCCTCCGGCGTGGGTATGGACTGGACCATGACCTCGGTGCCCACGGCCAGAATCAGGTCTGCGGCGTCGAACCGTTCCTTCATATCCCGGTGCAGCCAGCTGGTATCGAAGGCTCCCATGTAGTGAGGGTGAGAGCTGGGCAGGTGCACTTCCGAAAAGCTGGTGGCAAATACCGGCGCGCCAATCTGCTCCGCCATCCGAGCTACCAACGCCGGCGCGCCGGGGGATTGCGACACCCGGTCGCCCACCAGCATCAGCGGACGCTGTGCTGTCGAAAGCAGCCGCGCCGCCCGCTCCACCGCCCGCGGGTCCGGCAGCACCCGGAAGTAATGGTCGACGGAGGGGGCTATGTCCATCTCCGCCTCGGAGTTCATGGAGTCCCACGCAAAGGACACGAAGACAGGTCCCGTGGGCGGCGTGGCAGCCACCTTGAAGGCCCTCCGCACTATGGCTGGCACGTCTTCCGGCGTGGTCACCTCGCCCGCCCATTTGGTGTACTCCCGCATGACGTTGACCATGTTGGAGTAGAGAGTCGGGTTGTGAAGCTGCAAGCCCGTGGCCGTCTGTCCCGCCGTTATCACCATGGGTGTGCCGCCCCGCCAGGAGTTGTACATGACGGCAATGCTGTTCGACACGCCCACGGAGATGTGGAAGTTCATGAAGGCGGGGCGCTGGGTTATGCGGGCGTATCCGTCGGCCATGCCGGCGGCCACTCCTTCGAACAGGCTGGTCACGTACTGGATGTCGGGGGCGTCTTGGAGAGCGTCAAGGAAAGGCAGCTCCGTGGTGCCAGGGTTGCCGAAAACGTACCGAACGCCTTCCGCTCGCAGCATCTCCACCAGCGCCCGCTGGCCCGTCATCCGCGCCACGCCGGCCTTACCCTCTCTCCCGCCGGAGGGCGGCGGTGGCGCGTTCGTCGACCGTGCCGGCAGCTTCGTTGATGACAACGCCGTAGGCCTCACGGGCGTGCCCAGCCGTCACCTTGCCGTTGCGCCAGTCCCACCACACCGCCTGCGGGTCCCGCTCCAATGGGTTGCCGTAGCCCCCGCCTCCGGGCGAGACGTGACGAAACACGTCGCCCTGCTTCAGGCTCGTGTTTATCTTCGTGGGCAGCACCTCTTCCTCGTCGCCGGGGTTAAGCAGATTCATTGACCCTCGGCCTGCGCTGCCACCCTCCAGCCCGTAGGGCGGGAAGGCGCGGCGGTCCGACCGCCAGGTGATTGTCGCCTCCGGTGCCAGCACCTCCCACTCCCGCGCAAGGGCCAGCCCGCCCCGATGCCGCCCCGGCCCCCCCGAGTCCGGCACGTAGCCGTAGCTTCGCAGGCGAAGGGGCACCTGAGACTCTATTATCTCAATAGAAACGTTGGAAATGTTCGCGCCTACGCTGGCCACCCCGCCTCGCCCATCGCCGTTGTTCCAGGCCCCGCGAACGCCGAAGACGTTGTCGTAGAAGACCCGAATGGTACCGTCGGGCTGGAGGAAGCCAAAGCGTCCCGTGGAAGTCCCGCCCTCCGGCGCCGCGGCCACGCGTTCCGGGGCAACCTGGGCGAGGGCGCCCAACACCGCGTCGATAAGACGAAAAGACGTCACCCCGCGGGCGGCGCACGAGGCAGGATGCCGCATATTGGTTATGGTCCCTTCCGGCGCAATCACCTCCACAGGCCGGAAGCAGCCGGAGTTATTGGGCATATCCTCCCCAATGGCGCACCTGATGGCGCAATAGGCCATGGCCTTGCTCTGACTCAACACGCAGTTGATGGCCCCGCGGGTCTGTGGGGACGTGCCCGTGAAGTCCACCAGCGCCGAATCGCCCTTTATATGTAGGGCCACCTGTATGGGAATTGGGTCTGTGCTCAACCCGTCCTCGTCCAGATAGTCGGTGAAATGGTAGACTCCGTCGGGCCATCGCGAAATGCCCTGGCGGGTAATGCGCTCGCTGTAGTCCATCAGCTGCCGCAGGTAGGACTTCAGCGTTTCCGTTCCGTACTCGTCCACCAAGTCTAGAATGCCGCGGCTGCCCATTCCGCAGGCGGAAATCTGGCTGGCGAAATCGCCCATCACCACATCCGGCGTACGGACGTTTATCCGAATCATCTCCGCCAGGGTGGAATTCAGCTTGCCCCGTTCGTACAGCTTCAGGGGCGGGATGCGAATCCCTTCCTGGTATATCTCCGTGGAGTCATGGGCCATGCTGCCCGGGGCCCGGCCACCCACGTCCATGTGGTGCACAACCGTCACGGCATAGCCGAAGATTTCACCCTTCACGAATATGGGCGTGATGCAGAAGATGTCCGGCAGGTGCAGTCCGCCGGAGTAGGGGTCGTTCAGAATTACCACGTCGCCGGGGTGTATGTCCCCGCTGAACCGGTTCAGAACGGCCCGTACGGCGTCCGGGATGCCGCCCATGTGGATGGGAATGGCCAATCCCTGGTCCAGCACGTCCCCGTTGGTGTCGCAAAGTGCTGCCGAAAAGTCGAAGGCTTGGGTTGTTGTCGGAGACCGGCCCGTCCTCTGTACCGTCAACATCAGCTCGTCGGTGATGGACTGGAGGGCGTTTCGGATAACCTCGAATGTAATGGGGTCGAAGGCGTGATCTCTCAAGGGTGCTGCTCCCAACTTAGAACAACGTTCCATGCCTCGTCCAGACTGACGCTGCAGCCGGGGGGCCCGACGATGGTCGTGTCGTACTCTTCCACGATGACGGGGCCAGGAATGGCATCGGAAGATAGATGCCCCCGGGCGATCACCTCGGTTTCCATGAGGCCTAATTCCCGTCCGAAATAAGCCTTGCGTCGGCTCCTTGGCCCGGCGATGTTATAGAGAGCGGCTCCCATGGCGGCCATGTCCAGGTCGGACGAAGCCTCCACGTCGGGCCGTCCGACGACTCGAATGTTGGTGACCTCTACGGATTCGCCGTCGGAACGGTAGCCGTAGGTGCGGTGGTGCTCCTGGCCGAAGGCTTCCTTCAGTTCCGGCATTGAGCCGGAGTCCGGCATGGGCACGGTCAACTCGTGGATCTGTGCAGCATAGTGCAGGTCTGCGTACCGGTGGAACGCCAGCCGCTTCGGATCGTACCCCTCCCGACGCAATACCTGGGACGCCTCGTCCTCTAACGACGTGAACCCCGCCTCCAAACCGGAGACCGCCCCGTCGCCTGTCATCATCATGAGACTGCGAACAAACTCGTACTCCTGGGCCGCCGCCAAAAGGCCCAGGCTGCTGAAAAGCCCGGGCGCGGTGGGAACGATGACCTGGCTAATGCTCATCTGCCGCGCCAAGGCGGCGGCGTGGCACGGGCCGCTGCCGCCAAAGGCCACCAGCGTGAAGTTCCG
>CAYNJI010000028.1:0-9664 GCA_964397605.1 uncultured Dehalococcoidia bacterium
TTACAACGGCAGGAAGAAGCGCAAGAAGCGGAGAATCAACAAGCCTGGGCAAAGAGCTTTCCCGTCAGCGAGTTAGTGAAGCGGGGGGTCATGTCAAAGCCCGCATCAAAGGCGGAAAAAGTCGGGGCGGTCCTGCGCTTCTTCGGCGTAGGTTCCATAGACGCTTGGGAAGCTACCTATGGCGAGAAGTTGCTTTCCAACGTCGCCTTCCGACACTCCCCATCCTACGGTAGCGACCGATTCGCCCTGGCAACGTGGCTCCGTCTGGGAGAGATAGAAGCAGAGGGGATAGCCACCCAGCCATACGAGAAGGCTTCATTTCTCAAGGCCCTAGCGAGTATTCGGAGACTGACAGCAGTACGCAAGGCCGAGTCCATCCAAGCGGCTCAACAGCTGTGCCAAGATGCGGGTGTAGTTCTGGCCATCATCAAACCATTTCCTAAGACCTCCCTTCACGCAGCGACCAGATGGCTCTCACCCAAGAAGGCGCTCATCCAGTTGACGGCTCGCTATATGCGAGACGATCAACTCTGGTTCAGCCTCTTCCACGAGTCCGCCCACGTATTGCTCCACGGAAAACGCCAAATGTTTGTGCAGACGAAGGACAAGCAGGCCACCGAGCAAGAGGAACAAGCCGACCGGTGGGCCGCCAACTTTCTCATATCTCCCAAGGACTGGAGGACGTTTTCAGACGTTCGCGAATTCACTGCCGGGGACGTTGCCGCCTTTGCAGACAAACAGGGAGTATCCCCGGGCATTGTGGTGGGGCGATTGCAACATGAAGAAAGAATTAACTGGAGCAATCTCAACAATTTGAAGGCAACGCTGGAATGGAAGGCGTAGGAGATTCCAGATAGGGCGTCGGGTTGCAGGGTTTTGAATTGGCTGATAGCATTCCGCAACAACTCAATCTAGCGAATTGAGGTTGTTGCTATGAGTATGATGACGGGCAATTCAATGGCGACGAACAAACTGGCGGGGGCTGCCCTTATATTAGGGGTGATTTTCCTGGTAGTAGGGGCCCTGTTCACCCCTGGCAGCTTTTTAATCGACCCGGTGGACCAAACCGACTTTGCGGCGTCGGTCTCCACGCTGGCCGACAACTCTTTTCTTACCCACTTCATGACACTGGTCTTGATCTTTGGGGTCCTGCTGGAAGCCTTCGGCGTTATGCCGTTCTTCCGGCTGACCGGCGGCCAGCGAACCGTTGCGGGGATGGTGCTGCGGACCGGGCTGATTGGCATGCTGTTCTGCTGGGGCGTCTATGCTCTCCAGCTGGCGACTAATCACATGGTAGTCCACATCATGACTCACGGTATCGGTGGAGGAACCGGGCCGGGAGCGCAAGCCCAGCTGCAGGATCTTGCACAGACTATCTACGCAGTAGGCGGCGCACTGCATATTGGCTTCCTTTCCATCTCCTGCGTTGCGTCCATTTTACTGGGACTCGGTCTCGCGTCCAGGTTCTCGGCGATGAACCCGTTCAAGGCGGCCGCCTACGGGCTGGTCTTCATCGGAGTGTTGTTGCTGCTGAACTTGATCATCATCCAACACATCCACAACGTCAACATCAGCGTCATACTGCTGATTTCCAGCGGCGCGCTCTTCCTGGGCACCGTCTGCTACTTCGTTCTCGGCATCGGTCTTTACCAGGGACGGAGAGAGCTTCTGCCGGACGAAAGTTAGGCGTAGCCCTACGCTCAAAGAAGCAGTGAATTCTTGACACCATGTTTCCGCAAGGGCTATCATTGCGAAATTCGGATTCCTGCATATCAATTATTAAAACTGAATAGTAGGATCTAGTTTTTTCGGAAGGACGGTGACCATCTTGCCGAATATAATTGCCGCCTTCCTCTCAACACTGACTGGCAAAGGCATCAAGGCCGCAAGGCTACAAGCTCAGCAAATAATCGAGGAGGCCGAAGAGCAGAAGCGCAAACTCATTCTTGAAGGGCGAGAAGCTGCCTTAAAACTCCGGTCCGGCACTGAAGAGGAAGTCAAAGAGAGACGCCGAGATCTGCGTGCGCAGGAGAAGCGCCACCAGCGCACAGAGGAGAACTTGGAGAACAGGGTTCACGCCATTGACCAGCGCGAATCCGCCATTGAATCCAAAGAAGCGGGCGTTGAAGAGACCAAAACCCGCCTTGAAGAACTCAAACAGGAGCAGATTGAACAGCTAGAAAGGATTGCCGGCCTATCTTCCAGCGAGGCCCGCGACGTGGTTCTCAATCGCGCAGAGCAGGAGATGAGCCACGACTTGGCCAAGCGCTACTACGAGCTGGAGCGCCAGATGCGGGAGCGGGTGGACGACGAGGCCCGCAAGGTAATAACTCTGGCTATTCAACGGCTGGCCTCCGACGTTGTTTCCGAGAGGAGCACGTCCCGCGTGTCCCTGCCCAGCGACGGTATGAAGGGCCGCCTCATCGGCCGTGAAGGCCGGAACATTCGCGCCATGGAAGCAGCCATGGGCGTGGACATTCTCATAGACGACACGCCGGAGATGATTACCATCTCCTGCTTCGACCCCATCCGTCGGGAGATTGCTCGCATCGCGCTTGAGAAGCTGATTCAGGACGGTCGCATCCACCCCAGCCGGATAGAGGACATAGTCCGTAAGTCCCAGGTGGAGGTGGAGGAGACCATCTATAAATCGGGGGAGGAAGCAACCTTCGACGCCAACGTGATGGGGCTCGACCCGGAACTGAAAAAGCTCCTGGGCCGGCTGAAGTACCGGTACAGCTACGGCGAAAACATCCTTCAGCATTCGGTGGAAGTTTCCCTACTGGCGGGCATGATTGCCTCCGAGATGGGAGCGGACGTCGAAGTCGCCAAGGCGGGCGGGCTGCTCCACGACATCGGCAAGGCCATGACCCACGAGGTGCAGGGCAGCCACGTGGACATCGGCGACGACATCGCGGAAAGGTACGGCATCGACGCCCGGGTGCGCAGGGCCATAGTGGAGCATCACGAAGACGACCGGGGCTCCGTTGAGGCCCTCATCGTCGCCGCCGCCGACGCCATCAGCGCGGCCCGACCAGGCGCCCGCAAGGAGAGCCTGGAGCAGTATATTCAGCGCTTGGAGGCCCTGGAGGGCGTTGCGACGAGCTTCGACGGAGTGCAGAAGGCCTACGCCATTCAGGCGGGTCGAGAGGTGCGGATAATCGTCAGGCCGGAGCACATCGACGACTTCGAGGCCGCCGTTCTAGCCCGGGACGTAGCCAAGAAGGTGGAGAATGAGCTGATCTACCCCGGTCAGATAAAGGTGACCGTGGTGCGGGAAACCCGCAACGTGGAGATTGCCCACTAGGTCCCCCGAGACGCTGGGCCGAATCCGACATGACCTACGCAGACCCCATAATCCGTAGGCGGAGCGTATCCGCGCCCAGCGCCGTCGAAAGAGGTGGATAGACCCTCGTGCGCGTCCTGATGATTGGCGACGTTATAGGCAGCCCCGGCCGCAAGGCCGTCCAACGGTTGCTGCCCTCCATCCGTCGGGAGTACAGGCTGAACCTGGTGGTGTGCAACGGGGAGAACGCCGCCGGGGGCTTAGGCATAACCTACGACACCGCCCAGGATCTCCTCCGGGCCGGCGTGGACATTTTGACTACCGGCAACCACATCTGGCGAAAGAAGGAAATTATCCCGCATCTACAGGAAGACCTGCCCATCGTCCGGCCCTCCAACTTTCCTCCCGGCGTACCCGGCAGGGGCCACCTGAGGCTGGGCAACGTGGTGACGTTGAACCTGATGGGTCGGGTATTCATGGAACCCCTGGACTGCCCCTTCCGCGAGGCGGAACGGGTCCTTGCGGAAGTGGGGGGGCCTCCAGACACCATTGTGCTAGTGGACTTTCACGCCGAAGCCACGTCCGAGAAGCAGGCCCTGGGCTGGTTTCTGGACGGAAGGGTGAGTGCCGTAGTGGGGACGCATACCCACGTGCCCACGGCAGACCACCGCATAATGCCGGAAGGAACGGCCTACGTGTCCGACCTGGGAATGGTAGGCCCCGTCAACTCAGTTATCGGCTCCGACCCCAACGCCGTCTTAGAGAAGTTCCTCACACAAACCCCACAGCGCTTCTCTGTGGCGAAAGGCCCAGTGACTTTCAACTCCGTGTTCGTGGATATTGACGATGAGACGGGCCGGGCTTCGTCTATCCAGCGAGTGGACCGGTTAGTGGATTAAAGGGCATGACGTCTATCGACCTGCACACTTATATTACCGCCTCCATTGGTCGGCTTTCGCCGACGGAGCGGGTAGACCGGCTGGTGGAGTGAACGTCTTGGCAACCGTCGACCTTCATCTGCACACCACGGCCTCCGACGGCCGATTGTCGCCGACGGAGTTGGTGAACCTGCTGGGCGAGCGCGGGCTGCGGTTCGCCGCCATCACCGACCACGACTCCACGGAAGGGTTGACGGAAGCCTACGAGGCAAAGGCCCGGTTTCCCGATCTATCTCTGATACCAGGTGTTGAGCTCAGCACCGAGGCGGGAGACTCGGAGATCCACGTCCTTGGCTATTTCCTCAACTGGCAGGACCAGGAGTTTCAGCATCTGCTGGCGGGCTTCCGGGAGGGGAGAGTCGGCCGGGGACAGGCCATGGTGGAGCGGCTCAAAAGCTTGGGCCTGCCCGTGGAATGGGAGCGGGTGCTGCACTTCGCCGGAGACGGCGCCGTTGGGCGGCCCCACATTGCCCTGGCGATGGTGGAACGGGGATACGTGCCCGGTGTGCGGGAGGCCTTCGACCTTTACCTGGGCCGCGACGGCCCCGCTTACGTGGACCGGCAGAAACTCAGCCCGGAGGACGCCATCGGCATCATCCGTGGCGTGGGTGGCGCCGCCGTGCTGGCCCATCCTTCCTACGTAAACAATCTGGAGACGCACTTGCGGCAGATGAAACAGGCAGGACTGGCGGGCATGGAAGTCTACTACGGCAACTAGTCGCCCAAGATGGTGAGTCAGCTGCGGGCAACGGCCCTCAGCTTCGACCTGCTTCTCTGCGGTGGCAGCGACTATCACGCCCTTGACCAGGGGGACGACACGCTGCCCGGCGACGCCGGACCACCGGAAGACGTGGTGGAGTCGCTGCGGGCCCGCTGCGCCCCCGGGTCCGCCAACCCAGCGGGGGATTAGGGGCGACAAAAGCCCGGCGCCGTGGAACTGGCCCTTCTCTTCGTCTATTCCTACCTGGTGGGTTCCGTGCCCACCGCTTATATCATTGGCCGCCTGGTTAAGGGCATCGACATCCGGAAGTACGGCAGCGGCAACGTGGGCGGATCCAACGTCTTCCAGCACGTGGGACGGCGGTGGATAGTACCCCTTGGCGTCTTCGAGGTCTTCGTCAAGGGAGCGTCCCCCATCTGGCTGGGAATAGTGCTGTTGGACGCGTCGGTGGAGGGCCCTACCGGCTCTTGGGCCACCAATTTCCTCCTGGGATTCGACCGCAGCTCGCCCGCTCTGGCCGTTGCCAGCCTTCTTTCCATCGCCGGCCATAACTGGCCCATTTTCCTCAAGTTCCAAGGGGGACGGGGCGTGAGCACGGCGGCAGGAGGACTCTTCGCAATGGGCTTCTACCAGCTATGGATTTTCATCGCCTTGGCGTTGCCGGGCCTCTTCCTTCGCCGGTCCGCCATCCTGGTACTGATCTCTTTCTTGTTGCTGCCCCTCTGGACCTTTCTTCTAGGCCAATCTCTCGTGGTGGTCTGGTACTGCTTCGGCATTATTGGGATAATTGTGCTGAGGCGGCTGACGGCCAACGGCAAGCCTCAGGTTCCCGGCTATTCGACGACCAAAGTGCTGTTCAACCGTCTGGTAAGAGATCGGGACGTGGACAGCCGGGACGAGTGGGTGAACCGGGAGCCAACTTCCCCCAAAGAGTCCGAAGGCTGAGGGAGATATGGAATACCAGGAAGCGGTGAACTACTGCGATACGCATCCCAACGTGGAGACGGGGTTGGCCTGCGGGAGGTGCGAGCGATTTATCTGCCCTCGTTGTATGATCCAGACACCGGTGGGGAGCAGGTGCGGCGATTGCGCGCAGGTCCGCAAGTCTCCAGTGTTCGACGTGACCGCAAAGCAGTACGTAATAGCATCCGCCGCGGCAGTGGGACTGGGCGGCGTGCTGGGGGTGGCTTGGGCCGTGCTGCTGAACGAAATCGGGGGGATATTCTTTCTGCCGGGGCTCCTGGCCGCCGCCGTTGGGTACCTGGTAGGGGAGGCCGTCAGTGTTGCGGCCAATCGCAAGCGGGGGCTGGGCCTGTCACTGGTGGCGGCTTCCGGGGTGGTAATAGCCTATGCCGTTTCCATGGCAACCACCCTTACCCGGCCCGGAGGGTTCAGATTCGACCTCGTCGACATGGTATTCGCCCTGCTATTCCTGGCCCTGGCCGTCTACATCTCCGTCAGTCGGGTCAGGTAGTCCCGACTCGCTTTAGGTCACCTCCACTGGGAGAAGATAAGGATGTGACATACTAGGACGTCAGAACGGAAAGGAATGCTCAGTCCATGGTGGGTATAGAACCATGCTTGAGTGCGTTCGCTGCGGAGAGTTGGACTGCTCTCGGTGCATGGTCCAAACGCCGAAGGGGAACCGATGCAGGTATTGTGCGCGGAGGCTCAAGCCTCTCGCATTCGAAGCGAACATCAAGCAGTATCTGGCGGCGTACGCTGCGACGATGGGACTGGGCGGTGTTCTAGGGGCGGTGTTCGTCGTGACACTATACAGATTCGCCTGGATACCCTTCCTAGTCGTTATCCTGGCGGCCGGTATAGGTTACCTCGTGGGCAACGCGGTTAGCCTCGCCACCAATGGCAAGCGGGGGCGGGGGCTATCTCTGGTGGCGACATCCGGAGTGGTCATGGCCTATACCGCGGCCACGGCAGTCGCTCTCTTCCGTCCCGGAGCGGTGAGATACAACTTCATCGACGCGGGATTCGCCCTGCTATTCCTAACCCTGTCCCTCTACATCGCCGTCAGCCGGTTCAAATAGCCCGCGTGCCCTACCAGCCAAGCCCGCATCGGTCTCCAACGGGTTGGAAACCTCCGCCCACAGGCGTTCCGTGGTGTCGGCGCAGATTCGGTAGTTGAATCCGCGCCGGCGCAGGTAGCCCATCAACCTGGTGAAGAACGCCCTCCTGTCCAGCCCCGACAACCTTCGCTGATATTTGGCGCCAACCTGTCGCGCCATGGCCTCTTCGTCCAACCCCTCCAGCGCCTCTTCCGCCGCCTGTCCCTTCACGCCGCGCTGGGCCAACTCCCGGCGTATCATGAACTTGGAGCGGGGGGAGTGACGCTCTCGACTATCCCGCCAGGCCCTTGCAAAGGCCGTATCGTCAAGGAGTCGGGCCTCCTTGAGACGAACGACCGTCTCTTCAACCAACGACGAAGGGAATTCTTTGCTGAGGCGACGGCGAATCTCCGCTTCGCTGCGGGAGCGGTGCGAGAGGAAGCGAAGGGCAACGTCCAGGGGCTTCTTGGGAGCCTTGGGCCGCTTTGAAGACGGCTTGGAACCTCTCTGAAAAGGGGGAATATCTATCAGTCGGCTGCCGCAGCCGCCGCGGGCTCAGGCTCAGAATCAGGCTCAGGCACGGATTTCTCTCCCCGGATGAGCGCCTCAATCTCCTGGGTCATTGCGCTGTTTTCCTGCAGAAACTGCTTTGCGTTCTCCCGCCCCTGACCAAGACGCGTCTCGCCGTAGGAGTAGAAGGAGCCTCGCTTCTGGATGATGTCCTTGTCGGCCCCCAACTCCAGGACATCTCCGGTCCAGCTGATGCCCTTGCCGTACATTATGTCAAATTCCGCAACCCTGAAGGGGGGCGCCACCTTGTTCTTCACCACCCGGGCGCGAACGCGGCTGCCGACAATTTCGGTCCCCTTTTTGATGGCCTCTACTCGGCGCAGGTCTATGCGAACGGAGCTATAGAACTTGAGCGCCCTACCGCCGGGAGTGACTTCCGGACTGCCGAACATGACGCCTACCTTCTCGCGAAGCTGGTTGATAAAGACGACGGCGGTGTTGGAGCGGTTGATGGCGGAGGTGAGCTTTCGCAGAGCCTGGGACATGAGCCGGGCCTGCAATCCCACGTGGGTATCCCCCATGTCACCCTCGATTTCGGAGCGCGGCACCAGGGCGGCTACGCTGTCCAGCACGACCACCTGCACGGCGCCGCTGCGCACCAGGTATTCGGTAATCTCAAGGGCCTGTTCCGCATCATCGGGCTGAGACACCAGAAGGGCATCCACGTCCACGCCGCAGTTTCTGGCGTAGATTGGGTCGAGGGCATGTTCAACGTCGATGTAGGCGGCAATACCGCCCTTCTTCTGACTCTCAGCCATGATGTGGACGGCCAGAGTGGACTTTCCCGCAGCCTCTGCGCCGTAAATCTCCGTGACCCGCCCCTTGGGGATGCCGCCAATTCCGAGGGCTATGTCCAGGGACAGGGACCCCGTGGAGATTACCTCCATCGGCTGCAGCTTACCTGACTCTCCAAGCCGCATGACGGCTCCGCGGCCGTAGTGCCGTTCTATCTGGCTAAGGGCTATCTCCAGGGCGTTGTCCTTCTTTTTTGCCATATCGCCTCCAGTCGGCGGAATACTACCACATTACAATAAGAACGTCAATTCTGCTGGTAGGTTAGAGGAAATGTATTGCCCGGGATCTGGCGTAGGCCAGGCCGGGGAGGGGTTGTATGTTGTACCACGAATGACAAAGACAAAGGCACCCGCACGGGATGCGCCTGCGGTGATACCGAGCGTGAGGGTGGTACGGCGAGGACAATGGCTACGGCAAGCGATGCACTACAGAACGTCATTGCCCAGTTGATTTGGGTCTATGATGAGTTTTGCTCCCTGTGCTGGTCTCTTCTTAAGACGCGATTTACTAATGGTGGCATCCGCCGCATCGAACACATCAGAATGAGAAGGGTTGCTGCCGTTGGGGGTAAATTCAATCAATTGCTGATTCTTCCAACACAACCCTGCAGTTATAGCGGCAACGCCACGACCATCTCCCCAACGTTGCCATCGTTCGTAAGTTTGTTTGGGCGTAGATCTATCTGCCCAATCCACAGACATGCGGTTAGTACGACTTGCTTTGGAGAATGCTCCCGGGCTAATACGTCCGTCATCCAAGAAGTCAGGGTGAATGGCTCGATAGAATTCGTCAGCCGAAATCAGAGGTCTGGGAAATGTAATCCCCTCAGTCAAGGCAGGCTATTAGGGTGCTCAGTTGAGCGTCTTTGTGCAAAACTCCCTCGGATTCATCAATTTTGCCTTCAGTGGAGGGAATATCCAACAGGAATTCGATTTCGCGACCATCAGGTGAAATGACTAAAGTCAGTTCCTTGCCTGAGTCTTGTATCCATTCTAATTCAAGACCTCCTTCAGGCAGTGGAGCAATGAAAGGTAGTTTTAGTTCTCCCTTAGTCAATCGATGGGCCTGAAACAATAGCTGTGTCGCAATATGGATGGCTTTATTTGTAATCGGGAGACCACCATACCCGTCCCAATTGAAGTCTAAACGCATCAAGTGTTCAATGCGCTGTAATGCCTTTGGAGCGAACAGTTGGAGACTGGTCTTAGCGGACAAAGCCTCATCTGGTTCCGGTTCATTTAGGATGGTTCCCAGGAAAGCACCACTTGCAAACCATGATTCGGCTAAGTCA
>CAYNJI010000029.1:0-9659 GCA_964397605.1 uncultured Dehalococcoidia bacterium
GAGGTCGTCCACGACCTGCCGGGCGACGAGTGGCGGCGTGTCCAGAAGGCGGAGGGCTACCGCTGGACCATCGTAAACGGCGAGGTGACCTTCGAGGACGGCATTCCCACCGGGGCCACCCCCGGCAAGCTGCTACGACACGGCCGCGGCTAAAAAACCCTTTCACCGCAGGCAATCAAGAGGGCTCCGGTAAAACCGGGGCCCTCTTAACTTCGCGACTAAACCCCCATCGCCATTCGCCAACCCCGTCACCCCCAATCCCCTTTGCGAAAGAGAACTCCAGGCCGCGACCTCATCCGCCCTTCCGGCGGAAGCCGGAATCCAGGTAGTCGGAGCGGGGAAGGGACGTGGACCCCGATTTTCATCGGGGTGACGGGGGGGCATGGGAGGACTCTTTGTCGTCCGAGGTCTGCCCGGGCCCACTTTTTGCTATCTATGCGTCTGCACTCTAAAATAGCTCAATCCGAGATGACGCTTTTCGGCGTTGGAGGTTTCTTCTATGACCACGGTTAAATCCAGGCAGGACGCCCTGCTCATGGCCCATTTGCTTCGAAGGGCCGGCTTTGGAGCCACTCCTTCCGAGATGGATAGGGCTCTTGGCTTAGGCTATGACGCCATGCTGGAGGAGTTGCTTAACCCGGACCATCCTGATGCTATTCCAGATGACCTAATCCGCAGATATCACGCTGACCAGTCTGAATTGAGGGGCTCAGGAGGCCCACATTGGATCTACAGGCTGGTAATGACCGATACACCGCTGCGGGAAAAGATGTGTCTGTTTTGGCATAGAGTGTTTGCGACGGGCTCCACTAAACTGATCCAAAGCAGAGTTGTGACCAACCAGATAAGCATGTTTCGCGAGCATGGCATGGGGACCTTCGACAACTTGTTGATAGAGCTTTCCAAGGACCCCGCCATGATCATGTGGCTGGATAACCAGGACAATCACGGGACCAACATAAACGAGAATTACGGAAGGGAAATTTTAGAGCTTTTCTCCATGGGTGTGGGGAACTACTCAGAAGAAGACATCAAAGAAACTGCCAGGGCATTCACCGGGTGGAGCGTCGTCAACCCTGACTATATGTCTATCAGGATGCGGAATAACACCGCGCGACCCTATGGTTACATGTCATGGCAGTTTGAATATTACGACGAAGATCACGATGACGGGGAAAAGGTCATACTGGGGGAAAAAGGAAATTGGAACGGCGAAGACGCGGTCAGGATAATCTGCAAACAGCAGGCGACCGCCCGGTTTGTAGCACGTCATTTATATCATTTCTTCGTCGCTGATGAACTGCCTGTTCCACAGTGGCCTCATGAAGAGCCCAGAGACCCCGAAGCGATCGATCTGCTGTGCAAAGCCTATTTCGACAGCGGTCACGACATAAAAGCCATGTTGAGGACTTTATTTCAATCAGACTTCTTTAAGGATGCGTCCTCAAGACATGCCAGGATAAAGAGCCCTGCTGAAATGGTTGTGGGCACGATGCGGCTGGCGGGCCCGATAACGCTTCCTTCAGAAGACGCGTATATGGCGGACTCAGCCTGCGCCAATATGGGTCAAGCATTGATGCGGCCTCCCAGTGTCGAGGGATGGCAGGGCGGCGCCGAATGGATCAATACCGGCGCTTACGTCGAAAGGGTCAATTTTTCCGGCAGGATATTGAACGATGCCAGCAAGGCCGGGGTGAGGAACGTCATAGATAGAATCAAGTCGATGGCTGATGGCGCCACCATGACGTCTGACCAATTGGTCGACAGTTGTTTGGATGTATTGGGGCCGTTGGAGGTCTTAGACACTACGAGAACGGGAATCAAGGGCTATGCGTCCAAATTCGGACCACTAGCATGGCTCGGCGATGACGATTCGGAAGAATTTGATTCAGCGGCCATCGCCGTGATTCAACTTGTTGTGTCCAGCCAGGAATACCAGACGGCCTAGTTCGGAGAGGAGATCGAAGGGGCTTAACGAATGACTACTACAGCGTTCGGATTGAGATACTTGACCAATGTCGGTTTTTGCGCCGACTTCGGAGGTAGAGGATTCCAGCTTCCAACCTCCCTGGCAATCAGATCGGATGGCATCATATATGTCGCGAGTCATGGGAGAGCTTCGACCTCAAAGCTCCCGACCGGCATCCAAATGGTGACCAGGGACCATGACTTTTTGGGGCAGATTGGCTCTTACGGATCGGAGTTGGGCGCCATGATGTCGCCAACCTGCATCGTATTCGATTCAAATGACAATCTGTACCTCGCCGACGAGCATCATCACAGGATCACAATCTTTGACCGCGAAGGGACCCCGGTCTCGAAATGGGGTGAAAAGGGGGCTGCCGAAGGGCAGTTCAATATGCCCAGCGGGCTGCTGGTCAAGGGCGATGAAATTTACGTCGTGGATTCCGGGAACCACCGGATACAAAAATACACTTTAGACGGTGAATTTATCAGCCAGTGGGGGTCCCCGGGAGAGCAGGATGGCGAGTTCAATTTGCCTTGGGGTATCTGCGAAGATTCCCACGAGCAATTGTATGTCGCCGACTGGCGGAATGACCGGATCCAAAAATTCAATGCCGACAGCGAGCACGTCATGACCATTGGCGGTCGTGACGGCGCCATCGAATTCAATCGCCCTGCTGATGTCGCGGTGGACTCCGAGGGGAATATTTACGTTGCCGACTGGGGGAGTCAACGACTTCTGGTCTTGGATTCCAGGGGCGGTCTGCTGGAAACCAAAAGGGGCGAGGCGGACTTGAATCCCTGGTCGGTGGAATACCTTGCATCTCAAGGTGATGAGAGAAGGGCCAGGGAATCGTTCGTCCCGGTCTACGAACCCGACACAGATGATCCATCCGAGGTTTCAGCACGTATGGAGCCTTATTTCTGGGACCCCGTGTCAGTCGAGCTGGACGCTCAAGGAAGGGTTTACGTGCTGGAAACCGGAAGGTACAGGTTCCAAATTTTTGAAAGAGTATAGACCGATTAGCCTTCGGGCAAAGGAGTATTTGCTGTGAGCGAAAAGAAAATCGTCGTTGTCCAACTGTCAGGCGGGAACGACTATCTGAATTGCGTAGTCCCTTATGACAATCCGCATTACATAGATAACAGGCCGAACGTTCGGATCACTGAAGATAGAGCCATCCCGATTGGTGGCGGCCTCGGGTTTCACCCGGCGATGGGTCCAATCAAGGAACTATACGACCAAGGGAATGTCGCGATCATTCACGGCGTGGGATACCCTGTCCCGAACCGGTCCCACTTCCGCTCCATGGATATCTGGCATACGGCCGAACCGACCAAAGTCGGAAACGAGGGTTGGTTGGGATATGCCATAAATCAGATGTATCCCCAACACGATAATGTAGTGGCCGCCGTAAATTTCGGGGCGGCTTTGCCTCGTGCGTTGGTGTCTCAAGGGGCGCCGGTCGCGTGTGTGACGGACCTCAATACATATGGTCTTATGAACCATATTGGCGAATCGGCGCAACGCAACGAAGCTCTGCAGGTTTTCAAAGACATGTACTCACAGGCGATCGGAACGGGTCCCGTCATGGACTATCTCAGTCAGACCGGGCTCGATGCTTTGAGAGGAGCGGAAATACTCGGAAGCGTCACACAGAAATACTCTTCAGATATAGAGTATGCGGACAATTCTTTTTCCAAGGCGATGAAGGGCGCTGCCCAGGTATTGCAGGCCGACATTGGAACTCGCGTGTGTTACGCGCAGCACGGCAGTTTCGACGCGCATACCAACGGCCTTGGGCTTCAGGCAGGATTGCTGGCGGATGTATCTGGCGGTCTTTACGACTTTTATGAGGATATGAAGAGGGCCAATAAGAGCGACGATGTGATCATCTTTGTATTCACGGAGTTCGGGCGCAGGGTCAAGGATAACGGAAACGGTACTGATCACGGTTCAGGCGGGGTAGCATTCGTGATTGGCGATCAAGTGGAGGGGGGACAATACAGCGACTATCCTTCGCTGGAACCTGACAAATTATTGGAAGGCGATCTCGTGTTCAATCTGGACTTCAGGAGCATATACACGGAGATCCTGGAAGACTGGCTCGAGATCGATGCAAGACCTGTGGTGAAGAGCGAATACGAGAAGGTTGGGTTCCTGAAAAGCTAGCATCGCATAGCGGGTCAAAGAAAATAGGGACGATTATGGTCGTCCCTATTTTTTATGGCATGAACTGTTGAGACGGGGAATTACAGTGAGTCGGCGAAGCCCTTGATGTCCCGGATTGTCGCCCCAAACGCCTCAGGGAGTATTTTTGGATAGCACATATCGCCGACGTGGGTGGTGCCATTGACGGTCCGGCTGTAGACGCTCACACCGGCTGCGACGAGCATCTGATAGTACTTCAACCCTTCGTCCCGCAAGGGGTCCAGCTGATTTACCGATATGACATGAGGCGGTAGGCCCTGCAGGTCCTGGGTCTCGGCGAAATAGGGCCAGCAGAGCGGGTTCCTGTCGTTCTCGTGCGCCGGGTCATACGAAACGGCCATCGCGCCCATCGCGCTGCAGTTGAGGAAGTAACCGTCGCATTCATACAGTGATGTCAGCTCCTGGTTCTTGTCGGCCCATGCGTTGGAGATGTACGGACACATCGCATAGACCCCATCGACCTGCTCGAGCTTGCCATTCTTCTTGGCCTTCAGACTAACCGCCAAAGAGAGGTTGCCGCCACCGGACTCACCTGACACAACGACCTTGCCGACCCCCAGGGCGGCTTTGTTGTCAAACGTCCACTGCAGCCCACTCATACAATCGTTGAGTCCGGCAGGGAACGGGTAGTTGCCGAGCTTCCCTGCGGCGTTGCGGAACTCCACACCCACCACCACCATTCCCAAGGCGGAAAGCTCGTCGCGCCAACGCGTATATTGACTATCAGTGGCCTGCGCAATAGCCATGCCGCCACCGTGAATATGATAAACGCAGGGTGAAGGGCCGGAAGCGTCCTTCGGCTGGTGGATATAGAGCCGGATTTCGTTGTCATCCGCACCCTTTATTACCTCGGTGCGCCTCTCCACGTTCTCAATCTCCGGCAGGTCAGCAAAGAACGTTGCGAAGATCTCTTGGAAGCCTGTTTCCGCAGCGGCACAGAACTCGAGGATTTCCCCGAGCGGCGATGCGGCAGTCACCGGCGCCGGCGGCGGGGCCTTGTCGAGGCCAAACTCGGCGAGGGCCGCGACCAGTCGAGCGTCGGCGCGGGGGTCAGTCCTTAAGTCCCTGCCCGGGTCGGCGAGCCGGCCTGGCAAAAAGGGTTGGCCTGTGCCGGAATGGGTCTGGCCGGACGTAGTCATTTTGCGATGCCTCCACTGCTCATGTGGCGCCAAGCCTACCGCAAGGCCCAATTCGTTGCAACTTAAAGCGTCAACCGGAGACGCCCCGCCCTGACCCTCCTCCGGGCGCGGGAGAGAGGGTATTCGTTGCCAAAAAAGAGGGCCCTACGCACCGGCCCTCTCTTGCGCGCCTGAAATCGATTAAGCGTTACTCGGGGCGGACCAACGCGGACAGCCGCCCGTCTTCAACCGTTACGAGGAGAGCCTTCATGCGGACATTAGCCTGGTGTACGCACACCCCGTCATTCTTGTCAAACTGCCAACCGTGGCCGTCGCAGGTGAAGACGTCCTCACCTTCGTCCTGCACCTCACCGCCTTGATGAGGGCAGATCACGGATAGCAATTGGTAGCCATTGCTACCCTTGGTCAAGAAGAATTTGGCGTCACCCACCTCGACCTCCAAAGGAAGACTCGGGAGCGACGACTCTTCGCCGAAGTCCACTTTGATTCTCCTTGGCCTGCCGGAGGCGTTGAGTCGTGGGGAAGACATAGCGGTACCATCCTGCATTTAATGGAATATAAAAACGGCTAATGATGGCAGCATAGCAAAAGGCTCCGATTTCATCAATGGGCCATACGCGGGGCCATACCCGGCTGGAATCCGCATGCACCCGTGTTGGCATCGGCGGAGGAGATCGGCCAATCCGCCTTTTGCGAACGGAGACCTCCAGGCCGACTCCCCACACCCGTCTTTCCGGCTTCCGCCGGAATCCACGTACCCCTCAACCCACAGGGAAAGCGCTTTAACTCCAGGCTACGGTCAACCACTGAGGTAGTCGAAGCGGGGAGGGGACGTGGACCCCGATTTTCATCGGGGTGACGGGGGTGGGGCCGGGGAGCATCCTTGGCCGCAACGCCCGGAGGTTGGAACTTCAGGCCAATCGCCACCCCCGTCTTTCCGGCGGAAGCCGGAATCCACGTACCCCTCAACCCACAGGCAAAGCGCTTTAACTCCAGGCTACGGTCAACTCCTGAGGTAGTCGAAGCGGGGAGGGGACGTGGACCCCGATTTCCATCGAGGTGACGGGGGTGGGTGTCCCTTTGTCAATCAGCGAATCCTTCTGCCGCTCTGGAACACGGCCCAGATGTTTCTGAGCGCAGCCGGGTCGGAAAGGGGGTCTCCATCTATAAGCACCATGTCGGCCTGCTTTCCAACCTCGATGGTCCCAGTCTGGTCCTGAATGCCCAGAAGGTCTGCGGCAACGCGCGTGGAGGCTTCCAGCGCCTCTTGCGGCGTCATGCCGTTTTCGACCATCAACTCCACTTCACGGGCCACAAAACCGTGCCGGGCAGGGGACCCGCCAGCGTCGGTGCCGGTGGCGATGCGGACGCCGGCTTGCAGTGCGCGTTTGAAGCTGGCGATGGAGCTTTCCTTGCGTTCGTAGATTTCAGCCATCTGATCTCGAGACCAGTCCAACTGGGTTGCAAGGCGCTCCCTGGCGTCCCAAGTGGACATGGTGGGCACCATGTATGTGCCCCTTTGCGCCATAAGTTCGACCGTGGCTTGGTCTACGAAGGTCCCGTGTTCGATGGAGTCTATTCCGGCTTCCACGGCCAACCGGGTCCCGTCGAAGCCGTGGCAGTGGGCGGCGATTTTAAGGCCTGCATCGTGGGCTGCCCGAACCGCAACATCCAGGCCCTCCCGGCTCATGCTGGCGAATTGCTCGCCGTCAGGGCGGAATCCCGTGGCGCCCACCTTGATGAGGCCGGCGCCCCTGTCAATCATGTCCTGGATTCCTTCCAGCAGTTCTTCCGGGGTTTCGGTGGTCCTGGTAAGGCCGGCAGGCCATGTGCCCGGGAATTGGAACCATTCCCCGGAAGCAATGATTCGGGGCCCTAAGATAGCCCCGGCGGCGGCTTGCCGGGCAATATTGATGTTGATGGCGTAGCGGGCGCCAACATCTCTCGCTGAAGTGACCCCGGACATCAGCGCGCGGCGGCAGTTGTCCACCGCTTTAAGCGTGAATTCCTCGGCTGTGTCGTTCAGCAGGCGTTCCATGGAGTCCATGCCGCCGTCGCCCGTGAAGTGCTCATGGCAATCCATCAGGCCGGGGACCAGGGTCAAGCCCAGCCCGTTGGTGTCCTCTTGGTGGCGTGACCGTTTCGGGCGAGCCGATTCCTCTCCTATCCAGGTTATTGCTCCGTCCGATACCTCCAGGCTCACGGAGGACAGTGGAGGGGACCCTGTCCCGTCAATCAGTCTGACGTTGCGAATTACCAAGTCCATCGTCGCCTCCTCAATCTATCCATAATCGCGAACGGTCTCCCGCTGCCCTCGGTTGTCTATAAACGCGGGCCATGCCGTTCAAGACCCTGGCCGGCTAAGGGAGGACCCCACCCGCAAAATTTGGGGCAAGCATATCACAGCGAAATGGGGCGACGCAGACTGCCGGACCCCTTCCCGGGCAGGGTGTTCAGTCATGGTGAGAAGCCTCGCCGCACCCTGTGGATACCGGCGAAAAGCCGGTATGGCGACGGACTGTGCTGATCGAGGAATGAATCCTGAACAGTTACCTTCCCCGGGATGTTCCCGACACCGTGAGAGACTTCCGGGGCTCTTTCAGTCTGGTGGTACGGACGGGGGTACCGCCGCGCGGGATATGGGGTATCCTGAAGGCGCCGGAGATTCCAACGGGCCACATGTCGACCAGCGCACGTTCCTGACAAAATAGATGCGCTAATGAGAAGGAGATAGGAGGCCAGCATGGTAACTACAGTCGAGGTCCAAGGCCAATGTGACAGCCGGTTCAGCGCAGTGGAAGACGCTTTCAGAGATAACTTCGCCACGAGGGACGAAGTGGGCGCCTCCGTCGTGGTGTACGCTGGCGGAAAGCTCGTGGTCGACTTGTGGGGCGGCTACGCCGACGCCGCCCGCAGCCGTCCGTGGGAACGGGACACTATCGTAAACGTCTACTCGACTACCAAAGGCATGACGGCAATCTGTGCCCACCGCTGGGCCGACCAAGGCAAGCTGGATTTCGACGCACCGGTGGCGAAGTACTGGCCCGAGTTTGCCCAAGCAGGCAAGGGCGATATTCCCGTGCGTTACCTGTTGAGCCACCGGGCCGGCCTTCCTGCTGTCAGCGCGCCGCTACCGCCTGAGGCCATGTTCGACTGGGGAAGGATGACAACCGAGTTGGCGGCCCAAGAGCCGTGGTGGGTGCCTGGGACCAAGCATGGCTACCACGCCATTACCTATGGCTGGCTGGTGGGAGAGGTGGTCAAGCGGATTACCGGCAAGAGCCTGGGGACCTACTTCCGGGAGGAAGTGGCCGGACCCTTGGGCCTT
Source organism: uncultured Dehalococcoidia bacterium (assembly GCA_964397605.1). Taxonomy (GTDB): domain Bacteria; phylum Chloroflexota; class Dehalococcoidia; order Lucifugimonadales; genus JAPULR01. The sequence goes on from CAYNJI010000029.1 coordinate 8,645, forward strand.
GACTTTCACATCGGACTCGATGCAAAACACGACGCCCGCACGGCGGACTATATCGCCCCACTGCCCCTGCCTCCAGGGGAGTCAGACCCACGGCAAGAGGTTATCGCCAGCGATCCGCAGGGCGCCGCCGCCATGGCAATAACGAATCCGGGATTCACCTTTGGCGTGACCGACAACTCACGGGAGTGGCGGGCAGCCGAGATCCCGGCCGCCAACGGACACGGGAACGGACGTTCCATCGCCCGTGCCTATGCGGCCCTTTCGCTGGGCGGCGAACTTGACGGTGCGCGGGTCTTGAGCTCCGATGCCATAGACCGCGCGATAGTAGAGCAGTCCAATGGGCAAGACGCGGTACTGGGTGTGCAGACGCGGTTCGGCCTCGGGTTCATGCTGGGCTGCGAAATATTCCGGACGGGAACGGCGGCCCGGGCCTTCGGACACTCCGGCGCTGGCGGCTCAGTGGGCATCGCCGACCCGGACGCGGGAATCGGGTTCGGCTACGCAATGAACCAGAACAAGTCGGAGGCGGGCGACGAGGCCCGTTACTTTAAGCTGCTCGACGCAGCGTACGCCTCGCTTTAGCTCCGATTGCGCAACTCACGTCTATAGCAAGAATTCCGTGCCTGGGTGGCAGAGGGCAGCGGGCGTAACAGTTCAGAGTTAAGGGGAAGTGAGTAGTAGCTGGCAGGACAGGAGGGGGTCCAGGCCCTGGGTGCGCCAGGTTCCGAAGAGGGAGGCGAGGGTCAACTTGGAGTCGGTGCCTTGGGCTGAGCGGGTGCCGCCGCTGATTTTGCGGCTGATCACCAAGGGCCGCAGGCTCCGTTCCGCGGCATTGTTGTCCGACGGCACGGCGGGTTGGGCCACAAAGACGAACAGTTCCTTGATGAACTTCTCGATACGCCGGCACAGGTTGCTCTGGACCGCCGCCTGGTCTTCCAGGAAAGGACGGCAGTGGGCCAGCAGTTTCCGCTCCAGTTGCTGTTGGACCCGCCGGCGTTGCCGGGCATCGGGATGG
>CAYNJI010000030.1:0-3768 GCA_964397605.1 uncultured Dehalococcoidia bacterium
GCGGAAGGGGGTGTTTTCAAAGTAGTAACGTGAAGGGGCCGGTTGGTGAACAGCAGAGGGCTGGCATGAATGAGTGACAAAATCCTAGACCGGCAGCTTTCGGAGATGGAATCCTTTGCCGTGGATATTACCCGCCGGGCGGGTGGCATTCTGCTGGAACAGTTTAGCAAGCCCCTCATCATCGAGTACAAGTCCAAGGGCAACACAAACCCCGTTACCGACGCCGACCATCGCAGTGAGGAGTTTCTCCGTGAAGCCATTCTCAAGGAGTATCCCGACCACGGAGTTCTGGCAGAGGAGGGTTCGCAGGTGGACTCGGAGTCGTCGGGCTTCATCTGGGTGTTGGACCCCTTGGACGGCACGGTCAATTATCTGAACGGCCTTCCCGTGTTCGGTGTTTCGGTAGGAGTGTTGTACAAGGGAGAGCCGGTTCTTGGCTGCATATTCACCCCGTCGCCCACCCGCAGCGACGGCAGCGTGTACCACGCACGGAGGGGGAACGGCGCCTTTCAAGACGGGAAGGCCATAGGGGTGTACGAGGCTTCCAGCCCCCAACGGGGGAGGATAACGGTATTTCCAGGCTCCTTTGCTGGCCTCTACCACCAGAAGAAGGGACTGAAGGGTCACATCGGCGAACTTAGAAGCCCCGGCAGCGTGGCCTACGAGCTGGCTATGGCCGCGAGCGGGGTCATCCAGTACGCCATCTTCACCAGCCCGTGGGTGTGGGACGTAGCCGCCGGAATAACGCTGGTAACAGAAGCCGGGGGCGCCGCTCTCTATCGTCAGCGAGGCGGCAAAGACTGGGATGTCTTCAGCAGATTCACGACGCCCGAGGGCGGTGAACCGGACGCCGAGGGGTTGAAGGGGTGGCGGGCATCGTGGGTGTTCGGCGGGCCGGAGATGGCCAGATACGTGACAGAGCATTTGCGGCCGCGGTCTAGGCTGTCGCTTAAGACGGCGCGGCTAAGGCGCCGGTTGTTCTGACCGACCGACGCGTCGAACATTCGTAGCCGACGCATCTCTTCACAGACGCGGCGTATTCACTCTTAGCTCTGTCTTTCGGTCGGGCCAAAGGCAGACCATTTGATTCAGATGGTGAATGATATCACCTGTTTTTTAGAAATCCTTTTCATATTTTGGCCACAAGTCGTACCGGATTTCATTGACAATAATAGGCATGAATTCACGATAATTTACCATAGCGTCAAGAGGACGAAACCTCTCCAAAGTTGGCCTCATAAAAGGGGAAGCAGGGTGGCGAAAGTTGCCGACGAGAGGGTTTGCTTCTTGGCTTGATGAGCAGACGGAAAAACGGGGAATTCAACCAAACGTACGGATTGAGATTGGGGAATGTTCCGAAGCAAGCTGGCCCGCTTCCAAACCCCCAATGCGTCGCCGGGAGTCCGATGGCAACCATGAACGTTGCGCCGCCAATCTCGCCGTCCTCCGGGACGGCCGGATACAGTATCGCACGCGCTCAAGGGTGGTCTGTCCGGTGGATGAAGGCATTTGTTGCGCCTCTTCCGTACCCAGGCTCAATTGAGGAAGGAGAATAGCCATGCAAGGTCAGGTATACGTTGTAAACTCAGGCAAGGGAGGTGTGGGCAAGACCACGGCCACAGCCAACGTGGGTTCGGCCCTTTCCCTCCGGGGCAAAAGGGTTGTTCTCATCGACGCAGACATCGGCCTGAGAAACCTGGACGTTATCATGGGCTTGGAGAACCGCATAATCTACGACCTGGTGCAGGTCATAGAGGGCGTATGCCAAACCCAACAGGCGATGATTAGAGACAAGCTGACAGAGAATCTATACGTGATTCCCGCTGCCCAAACCCGGGACAAAAATTCGGTAACGGGCGAGCAGGTCAAGGAACTCTGCGACAAGCTGAAGGAAGATTTCGACTACATATTTATCGACTCACCTGCCGGCATAGAGCAGGGATTCAGGAACGCCATGGCCGCCGCGGACAGGGCCATTGTAGTCACCACGCCGGACGTGGCGGCCATCCGCGACGCCGACCGTGTAATCGGGTTCATCGAGGCGGCCGGCCTGACGAAGCCCGAACTTATTATCAACCGAGTGCGCCCCGGCATGATACGCCGCGGCGACATGATGACTACCGAAGACATTCTGGACCTTCTCTCCGTTCCTCTCCTAGGCATCATACCGGAAGACGAACAGATAGTGGTTTCAGGCAACCGGGGGGTGCCCGCAGTACACAACAGTCGCTCCAGCGCCGGGGAGGCCTTCCGCCGTGTGGCGGCCCGGATAGAAGGAGAAGACGTTCCCATGCTCAAGCTGGAGGTAAGCTATGGCATCTTCACGTGGATCAAAAGGATGGTGGGGTTCAAGAGACCAGTGGGCGCCAAGGTTTGAAGCCCTAAAAGACCTGGTCAAGAAGCCGCCCGCCGTCGACGGCCTGAAGGAGATAGCCAAGAAGGCTCCCTCCATAGCCGAACTACGTGAAAAGGTGAAACGGCCGAAGGCCCTGGACAACGTGGGCATCATGGTCAAGCAGGTCTTCGAGAAGAAGAAGGCCAGCAGGCAGGATGCCCACAATAGGTTGAAGGCCGTCATGCTGCAGGACAGGACGACCATGACCGCCGATGCCCTGATGGACCTACGGAATCACATCATCCTGCTTCTGGCCAACTACGTTCCGGTGGACCGGCGGCGACTGGAATTGGATATCAAGCAGTCCGGCGGGTCTTTGGTTCTCACCGCCAACGTGCGGGTGGCCCTGGAGCCGCAGGAGAGCGTTGTCGTGGGAAACGGAGAATTCGAGGAGCGCGAGTGGCTTCTTTCGCCGAAGCGGTCCGCCGCTCTGCGTCGGGACCTGCTGGACACGGTGGGCAGCTACATGCCAATTTTTCCCGACTCTGCGGAGGTGCGGGAGGAGTACTTCAGCACCTACGTTATGGTGTACACTAGCTTGAGGATTGCCGACGGGGTAGGCTTCGACGAGAAGGCGCGGCGGGAGATGGCCTTCGGCTTCATTTCGGGAGAGTTCTAGTTCGTACCCGCAGCATCTCACCGTTGCGCGACACCCAGACTGCGGGAAGCTAGGAGGCGCCGATGCTAGACGTGCTCATCCGAGGCGGACAGGTGGTTACACCCACAGGCGTGGGCCAGTGGGACGTGGCCGTCCAAGGCGAAAAGATAGTCGGCGTGGTATTGCCCGGCTCACTGGGCAGCGAGGCTGTCGAAATCATCGATGCAACGGGCAAGTTCGTGGTTCCGGGCGGCGTCGAGGCCCACACCCACGTGGGATTTCCCCACCGGGATGGCATCTGGGGAGACACTACCACTGCGGGCCCGGAAGATCTGTCGTTGGCAGCCTTGTGGGGCGGCACGACCACCATGATGGACTTCGCCATAGCCACCCAACCCGGCAGCGACGACGTTCTGGAGGCGGTGCATACCCACGCTGATCTGTTTCCAGGGCGGATGTACATCGACTACTCCTTCCATTGCAGCTTTCACGGTCCTTCCACCACCACGCGAAATATCCCCAGGATCAGGGAACTCATAGACGCCGGTTTTCCCAGCATCAAGGTCTACACTACCAACCACGCGCCCAGACCCAACCGGCCAATAACGATGATAAGCACCGGACAGCTGGTATCAATCATGGAGCAGGCGGCGGAGCACGGGGGCATTGTGGCCATTCACGCCGAGGACGACGAAGTGGTCCAGTGGAATTACGAGCTGGCGCGGGAGCGGGAGGAGTGGGCCGGGGAGCGGGAGGAGTGGGAGCGGGAGCGGGA
>CAYNJI010000030.1:3778-7609 GCA_964397605.1 uncultured Dehalococcoidia bacterium
GGCCTGGCACTATCTGCCCAAGATTCGCTCAACCCTATCGGAGGACCTGGCCGTCCGTCGGGCAATACTAGTTGCGGAGCACACCGGCGCCGCCATGTACATCGTTCACACGAGCGCCCGAGAGGGAGTGGACGCCATCGCCGAGTCGAGAGCCAGGGGCTTCCCGGTGGACGGTGAGACTATTCTTCTCTACTGCTCCTTCAACTCCGAGAACTACAAGGAACACGACGGGATGAAGTACCACACCTACCCCTCCACCAAGTCGGAGACGGATAGGCTGCGGCTCTGGGATGGGCTGGCACGGGGAGACCTGAACATCCTGGCCACCGACGCCATCGGCACCAGCTACGCCGACAAGACGAAGGGTCGCACGGTGGTGGACGTGCAGGGCGGCAACATTGGCATAGAAATTCGCATGGGGGTTGCCTACTCCGAAGGGGTGGTGAAGCAGGGGATGTCCCTGGAGCGATACGTCGCAATTACTTCCACAAACCCGGCCAAGCTCCTGGGCTTCTACCCTAGGAAGGGCGCGATATCAGCGGGCAGTGACGCGGACATCGTGGTCATGGACCCCAACGCGCGGAAGACCCTATCGATGAAGGACCTACATCTGGGGGACTACAACCCGTGGGAGGGCTGGGAGGTACAGGGGTGGCCCACGGTGGTGACGCTGCGCGGGCGGGTTGTGGTGAAGGACGGGCGGTTCATGGGAGATCCGAGCCACGGCCGACTGATACCGCGCAAGCTGAGCCCGGCGGTTCTCAAGGGTCCCATCAGCTAGATGGGCGTTCTCCTCCTTTCCTTGACACCCCTAAACCTCGCTGATAGGCTGTTTCCAGTCTAACGCCCCAAGCTTAGAGCCTCGAATATGGCCCCAAAAGTGCGGGCGCCATTCCTCAAATCCGGAGCTTCCGGCGACATAGTGGGAGCGGGTGCGAGCTTCAATCCCAGCCCGTGTCGCCAGCGCGGAAGGAACAAATTAAGGGAGAGCAGATGGTTCAGAATAGTTATCCGGAGCTAAACATGCCGGCCAGGGTGCTACTCAGCACCGGCCCCGTCAACGTACATCCGCGGGTGTACAAAGCCATGCAAACCCCTGTCGTCGGCTACGGCGAGGCCGTCTTCATACCCGTCATCGACGGCATAGCCGCTATGCTTTCGGAGGTGTTCCAGACCCGGGAGTCTCTGACCATGGCCCTATCAGCCACAGGCTCAGCGGGCATCGAGGCCGGAATGGCCAGCCTGCTGGAACCCGGGGACGTGGCTGTCATCGGCTCCTACGGCTTCTTCTGCCAGCGCATGGCGGAGATGGCCCGACGTCAGGGCGCTCAGGTGATTACCGTCGAGGGCGAGTGGGGGAAACCCCTGGACCCCGCAGCCATAGAGGCCGAACTCAAGAAGCACAAGTCGGTGAAGCTCGTCGGCATGGTCCACGCCGAGACCTCCACGGGCATCGGCCAGCCCTTGACAGAGGTATCCCGCATGGCCAAGGAGCACGATGCTCTGTTCTTCGTCGACGCCGTTACGTCCTTCGGCGGAAGTGAGGTTGCCGTCGACGATTGGGGCATCGACTACATTTCCAGCGCGTCGCAGAAGTGCCTCAGCTGTCCGCCGGGACTGGCGCCCGTTGCGGTCAGCCAAGCCGCCCTTGAGGCCATGAACAACCGCAGCGCGCCTTCGAGCACCTGGTACCTGAGCATCCCCCTCATAGCGGAATACTGGGGCAAAGACCACGCTTACCATCATACGGTTCCCATAAGCAGCCTGTACGCCCTCTACGAGGGTCTGAGGGTGGTGCTGGACGAAGGCTTGGCTTCGCGATACGAGCGACATCAGCGGAATGCCGCAGCCCTTCGCGCCGGCCTGGAGGCCCTGGGGCTTTCCGTCATCTCGGACGAGAATCACCGGCTGGCCCAGATTACCCCGGTGGCCATTCCCGAAGGCATAGACGAAGCCCGGGTGCGAGCACGATTAGTTAACGATTATCTCATCGAAATTTCCCGTGGGTTGGGACAGTTCGCCGGTAAGATCTGGCGCATCGGACTGATGGGGGAGGCCAGCACCAGCGCAAACCTGCTGCTCCTACTCTCGGCCCTGGAGGAGATTCTGCCCAAGGAGGGCTATGAGGTCCCGGCAGGAGCCGGTGTGGCCGCCGCGAGCAAGACGCTCGCCTCCGCTTAGATTTATGAAGCGCTTGAAGAGTCGCCAAGAGGCGGGCATTCGGCCACGGCCACCCGTCAACCACGAGCGTTGGATCGAAAATTGACCACCTATCGGGTTGCGGTCATACCCGGAGACGGCATCGGCCCTGAGGTCATAGACCAGGGCCTGCGGGTCCTTAATGGGCTGGGACGGCGCTTCGACTTCGGCTGGGAGTTTACCCACCTGCCCTGGGGGTCCGACTACTATTTCCAGCACGGACGCATGATGCCGGAAGACGGTCTGGACGCGCTGAGGCCCTTCGACGCCATTTACTTCGGCGCGGTAGGCCACCCGGAGATTCACGACCACGTGACTCTGAACAACCTGCTGCTGCCCATCCGCCGCGGCTTTGACCAGTACGTGTGCATGAGGCCTAGCCTGCTCTACCCGGGTGTAAGATCGCCCCTCAGCGGCAAGAAGGCACGGGACATCGACATGGTGGTCATCCGGGAAAACACCGAGGGCGAATACGCCAACGTGGGCGGCTTTCACTACCAGGGCACACCCCAAGAGATGGCGTTGCAGACGGCTGTGTTCACCCGTCACGGCTGCGAGCGGGTCATCAGGTACGCCTTCGAGTTGGCCCGTCAGCCGGGCCGGCGGGGGAAGGTGACATCGGTTACAAAGTCTAACGCCATGGGGTATGGCATGGTGCTCTGGGACAGGGTGTTCGAAGAGGTGGCCCGAGAGTTTCCGGACGTAGCCACGGAATCGCTGCTGGTTGACGCCGCCTGCATGGACTTCATACGCAGGCCGGAGGATTTCGACGTGGTGGTGGCAAGTAATCTCTTCGGCGACATACTGACGGACATAGGCGCCATTATTACGGGCAGCATGGGCCTAGCCGCCAGTGGCAATATAGACCCGGAGCGCCGGTTTCCCTCCATGTTCGAGCCGGTGCATGGCAGCGCACCGGATATTACGGGCAAGGGATTGGCCAACCCGCTGGCGATGATTCTATCGGGCGCGATGATGGTCCGGCATCTGGGGCAGGAAGACGCCGCCGCCGCCCTTGAAAGGGCGGTAGTCCAGACCCTGGAAGCGGGGGAGGCGCTCACGCCGGACCTGGGTGGAAGCGCATCCACGGAGGAGGTGGGGGACGCGGTGCTGCAGGCTCTGGACGGACGGGGAGAGGCTGCCTCGAAGACCTGGTGGGCTTACGAAAACTTGCCGAGACGCCGGGCGCGTATCCACGTGGCCGAATGTTCCTTCTGCAACGACGGGCAAGGGCTCCACGATTCGACAGCGCCGACGGGTCGATGGTACGGACCCTTCACAAGGGTAGATGCGGCTATCAAGCAGGTGCTGGACACCCGAGCCGTAGACGTGGCCGGATGCGGTGTTTGCCAACCGGGTGTGGGGACCCTCCGACAGCGGGCGTCTTAGGAAGAGAGCGTAAGGGTTTGAAGACCTGGTGGGTTTACGAGGATGACCCTACCAAACGGGTACGCATCCATGTTGCTGACTGCTCCTTCTGTAACAACGGGCAGGGCCGCAGGGAGACTCGGCTCCCAAAAAACCGTTGGCACGGGCCATTCACGAGCATACGAGACGCCATCGAACTAGCGTTGAACACACCCGAGCCGTAGACGTGGCCGGATGCGGTGTTTGCCAACCGGGTGTGGGGAC
>CAYNJI010000030.1:7709-9637 GCA_964397605.1 uncultured Dehalococcoidia bacterium
CCTCCGACAGCGGGCGTCTTAGCGGGCGCTCACTCCACCATTTCCGGCTTCACTGCCGCGGCCCATGCCTGCAGCCCCCGACGGAAGGCCAGCATTCCCATGGGCATGACTACCGCTTGCAGCGCCTCTAGAATTTCCCGGGGCGTCGCGCCTTCCTTCAGCGCCACTTCTACGTGGGCCTGAATCTGCTCCACGTCGGCCCGCAGCGCCGCCTCCACGACAATCTGCAGAAGTTCCTTGGTCTTCCTGTCCAACAGCCGCTGGTCAGTGTATGTGGCTTGCAAGAAGGTGTCGTACTTCTTCACCCACTCGAAGTCCTCCGCCGCCATAATCCGGTGCATTTCCAGAATGTAGCCCCGCTTTCGGCCCATCTCCTCCAGGTATTCTTTCTTCTCCTGCGTGGTCATAAGCTCGTACTCCTTTCGTTTCGTCTAAAGCCCGCCAGCGGGCACCCACAAGGGATGCCCCTACAAGAACATCGTCGGTATGTTGATGCCTTGCCCCCCCGGCATACCGGCAAGTATAGTCAACTGCGGCCATGATGACAGAATTAGAGAAGCTGCAACAACGGATAATCGGCTGCACACGCTGCCCCCGGCTGACGGAATACCGGCAGGACGTGGCGCGGAAGAAGCGGCGTATGTACGCCGATTGGGAGTATTGGGGAAAGCCCCTGCCCGCCTTCGGCGACCCCAACGCTCAGGTGGTGCTTCTGGGGCTTGCTCCCGCGGCCCACGGCGGCAACCGCACCGGGCGGATGTTCACCGGAGACCGAAGCGGCGATTGGGTCTTTGGCGCACTCCATCGCTTCGGGTTCGCGCATCAGCCAGAATCAACGCATCGCGGGGACGGTCAGTCTCTGAAGGGGGCTTTTATCACAGCGGCCCTTCGGTGCGCCCCGCCGAAAAACAAACCCCTCCGCGAGGAACTGGCCAACTGTCAGCCCTACCTGCTGAGAGAGTTGGATCTTCTGGCTAACGTACGGGTGGTGGTGGCCCTGGGGCGGATAGCCTTCGACGCTTATCTGCGGTTGCTGCGGGGACAGGGGCTGCCGGTGCCTTCGCCCCGGCCCAAGTTCGGCCACGGAGTGGTCCACGAGATGCCCGACGGGCGGTTGCTGGTCTGTTCCTATCACCCCAGCCAGCAGAATACGCAGACAGGTCGGCTCACCAGGGAGATGTTCGACGAGGTCTTCAGGACGGTGAGGCGATTGCTAGGTAAGACGCCCTCCTAAAGAGTCAGGGGGGGCGCGTTGACGAGAGACGGGCGGTTCGCGAACCGCCCCTACGGTGTGGGCGCAGCGAAGAATCTACTCTTGCCGAAACCAATTCTCACGCGATCCAGCCTTTGATTTTGCCCATGAGCCCGCCGGAGGAGGACTTGCCGGAGGCCAGCCCCTTCAGGAAATTGGCCCACTCCCCCTCGGCGGACGAGACCCGCTTCAGGTCCTTGATACGCTTCTTCATGAGCTCCAGCACCCGCTTCTCCTCGCCGGCGTCCAGCCAGAAGCCGTGGCCGTCCACGCAGAAGTCGATGGGCAGGTCGTAGGCCCTGTAGTTGAAGGTTGACATCCGCTTCGCGCACTTGGGGCAGGAGATGTCGCTAGCCCGTTCGGCGTAGACCATACTGCCTTTAACCGAATCATCGTCCAGTACCCGATCTTCCAGCTGGTCCAATTCCTGGTAGTCCAGCCACATTCCCTGACAGTTTCGACATGCGTCAACCTCTATGCCCAGATGGTCCCGCACCATCAAATCGTGGCCCTTGCAGCGTGGACATTCCATGACAGACCCCCTACGGATGAAGCGAATTGGTTAGTTTAATGCTAACACATTCTGCCGTCCGCCGAGTTATTTTGGGCGGTGCGCAGGCAATAAAGAAACTGGGTGGAGGGCGAGGGCTGGTCTGAAACCAGCCCCTACCGGAAG
>CAYNJI010000031.1:0-9195 GCA_964397605.1 uncultured Dehalococcoidia bacterium
CTCAGTCTCCCCCCGTCAACAGGTTGCGCACGTTTCATGCCAGTGGGGTGGCGTCCTGCGACGGACTCAGAGAACTTGTCCCTTGGGGTGTAAGCCGACACCCACGCCCGACGCCCGACGGTGTTAAAATAGACCCCGCGCGCCTCTAAAGGGAGCGCGTTGGAGGCGGCAAATAAAAATTACCGAAATCCTGAAGAGGAAGCGCACCCTCTCCTTCGAGTTCTACCCACCCAGGACCCGGCCGGGCATAGCCGCCGTCTTTCGGGCCATCAATCGGCTCGCCGTCTTCAATCCCGACTTCATCTCCGTCACCTACGGCGCGGGTGGCGTAACTCAGGCCTTCACCGAGGAGATAGTCACCGGAGTCAAGGGCAAGACGGACATATTGCCTATGGCCCATCTCACCTGCGTCGGCCAGACCAAAGACGAGGTTCACGGCGTGCTCACTCGCCTGGAGCAGGCCGGCATAGAAAACGTCATCGCCCTCCGGGGAGACCCGCCTCGGGGCCACTCGAACTTTGTCCCAGTGAAGGGAGGACTCAGCCACGCAACAGACCTCATCCGCCACATTAGCCAGAACTTCTCCTTCGACGTCGCTGCCGCCTGCTATCCCGAGGGACACCTGGAATCTCCTGACTCAGAGCGTGACTTGGAGTACACCAAGCTGAAGTTGGAGATGGGGGCAAGCTTCCTCATAACCCAGCTTTTCTTTGATAACCGTTACCTCTACTCCTTCATGGATAGGGCGAGAAAGGCGGGCATAGACGCGCCGGTTCTGGCGGGCATTCTGCCTATCCTGAACACCCAGCAGATCCGTCGGTTTACGGCCCTCTGCGGCTCCACCATTCCGCAGGAAATTAACATAAAGCTGGACCGTCTGGCCGACGACAAGGATGCGGTGCGCGAATTGGGCATCGAGATAGCCACGGAGCAGGTGCGGGAGCTTCTGAGTTGGGGCGTTGACGGCGTACATTTCTATGCCCTGAACCGCAGTTACTCCATATCCAGGATTCTAACCAACCTGGGCTTCCCCCAGACTTCCCTGCCGCCCGACTAGGCGACAGAGGGTTTGTAGTGTCGTGGAATCGGCATTGACCAGGTCTCTGGAGGAAGAACTCGCTCACAGGCTGCATACAGAGGGCAGAATAACCTTTGCCCGGTTCATGGAGTTGGCCCTCTATTGGCCCTGCGGAGGTTACTACCGCGGCCCGTCTCCTACGGGAGCAGAAGGTGACTTCTATACCGCCCCCGGCGCCCATCCCGCTTTTGGATCCCTCTTATGCCTGCAGCTCTATCAGATGTGGCGGTTGCTCGAAAGTCCCAACCCCTTCTGGGTGATGGAAGCGGGTGCCGGCAGCGGTCTCCTATGCCGGGACGTAGTGCGCTTTGCCCACTCCCTTCCCAACGATTTCCACCGCTCCCTCCAATATCTCTGCCTGGACCCCTCGCTAGTCCCGGGCTTGAAGGAAGGCAATGACGGGGGTGCTGACCCCAACCCACTGACCTGTCCTACCGGCGGCGATGAGACACGCATACAGCCCCTGGTAACCAACGGACTGCCCCTCGCCGGAGTCGTTGGCTGCATTGTCTCCAACGAACTCCTGGACGCCTTCCCGGTCCACGTGGTCGAAAACCGCGGCGGGCGGCTTTTGGAGGTGTACGTAACCCTCCGCGATGGCTGTTTCGTTGAGGAGATGGACGAACCCTCCACACCGGCCCTGCGTCGCCGATTGGACAGCCTTGGCATCGAACTTGCGGAGGGCCAGCGTGCGGAGGTAAATTTGGCCATGGACTCGTGGATTAAGGAGGTGGCCCAAGCCCTGAAGAAGGGTTACGTGGTCACCATCGACTATGGCCGGGAGGCCGCCGAACTCTATTCCCACGAGCGATTCCGCGGAACGCTAACGACTTTCTATCGGCACACGCAGACGGACAATCCCTACGTTCGCATTGGTCGGCAAGACATGACGTCCCAGGTGGACTTCACCACTCTAAAGCGTCTTGGCGAGGGGTATGGGCTGACCAACCTGGGCTATCTGACCCAGGGCCGGTTCCTTTCCAACCTGGGCTTGCGCCGGTGGATCGCTAGGCTGCCGGCTCTTGGGTTGACGCAGCCGCAGCGGGACGCCAACCGGATGGGAATGCTGCAACTCATACGTCCCGGCGGCATGGGAGACTTCAAGGTCCTCGTCCAGGCTAGGGATGTCCCGGATGCCCGGCTGTGGGGCCTTCAACCCTCTCGTGAGTTGGAAGAATTGGCGCAACGGCTGGACCCCCCGCTGCTGACGGACCGCCACGTGCCGCTGCTTCAGGGACGGTAACCCTTCTACGCCACCGACGTAATGGACTTCGGCCCCTGCTGAACTCCGGCCACCGCAGCCCTAAAGTCTAGGTTTGCGGCGTTGGGTTCAGCCCCAAACGGGGCGCAACGGGCTTGAGGCTTTCAATCACAAAGGCGATGTGTTCGTTCAGGTCCAATTCCATGTCCTCCGCCCCGTTGATGATGTCCTCCCGGATCACGTCCTTGGCAAACCTCTTGTCCTTGAACTTCTTTCGGACGCTGCGGGGTTTCAGCCCCTCCAAACTCTTGCCGGGCCGCACAAGGGCCACGGCTCGGATGAACCCCGACAGCTCGTCCACGGCAAAGAGGGTCTTCTCCATGAGGGAATCGCGGGTGAGGCCCGTGTGGTCTCCGTGCGTTAGCACTGCCCGCACGATGTGCTCAGGAAAGCCCGCCTCCCGCAGCAGATTCGCGCCGAACATGGGGTGTTCCTCCGGCGTTGGGCAGATCTCCCAGTCGAAGTCGTGCACCAGCCCGGCAATCCCCCACTCCTCCTCGTCCTCGCCGTACTTGCGAGCATAGCCCCGCATGGCCGCCTCCACTCCCAGGAGGTGTCGCATCAGCACGTCGGTCTTCACGTGCTGTTCCAGGAACTTGAGGGTGCTCTCTCTATTCATCGTTCTCCCTCCCTTTCTCAGAGGATTGGATTGACGAAGCCACGGGCCGCGGCGTGCACTTTCGAGCGGTGGTGATGAAGCCGGTGTGTGCCACCATCCGATGGTCCGGCCTCATGCTCTTCTCCGACACGTGCCACGAACGCAGCATAAGCTCTACCGTCTCCACCAACTGGAAGGCCCCGTGGTTCTGGAGAGCCCCATTCAGCCGGTGCACCTGGAGTGTCGTCGGCAGAAAGCTGAGGAAAATGCCCCCCGGCGCCAGAGATTCGGCGGCGCTGTCAACCACCGTCCAAGGTTCCGGCAAGTCCAGCGTCAGCCGGTCCACCTCCCGCTCCTCGATGCCCTCGTAGATGTCCGCCTCCCGAACGTTGAAGGCCGATCCGCGGGGCAGAAGGGGGCGAATCCTTTGCATCGACTTCTCCGCCTGACCCGGGCGGATCTCGTAGGACGTTACGCTGCCCTCCGGTCCCACGGCGCGTAACAAAGCCATGGTCAACGCCCCCGAGCCGAACCCTCCCTCAACCACCCTTGCCCCCGGGAATATGTCCCCCAACATCAGAATAGCGCCCACGTCCTTGGGGTAGATGACCTGGGTAGCCCGCTTCATCTCCAGGATGTAGTCGGCAAGGGTGGGCTTCAAAGCGAGAAAGCGGTGACCGCTGTTGGTCTGAAACCACTCCCCCGGCTGTTGGCCGATGATGGCCCGGTGCCCCAGGTAGCCCATGTGGGTATGGAAGGTGCCTTCTTCCTGGAGGTGCAGCAAATAGCGCCGCCTCTTGCGGTCGATGAGAAGAGCTAGCCCTCCGTCCCGGAAGGGCCCGCGGGAGTCGTCTCCCTCCAGGGGCGTGGCCATGGACGCCACAGTCATCACACACCCCGACGTGACACTTTAACTCCCCAACTTGTCCAACTCCCCCAGGATCTCATCCGGGGTGGGCAGGGAACCCGGGGCGTACTCCCGGCGAAACTTCACCGTACCGCCCTTGTCTACGATAATAATCGCCCGTTTGGGCGTCCCGATGGCATCGTTGAATAGGCCGTAGTCTCGGGACATCTCCCCGTGGGGATGGAAGTCCGCAAGCAGGGGGTACTGAACGTCCCCCATGGATTCCGACCAAGCACGGTGGGAATGTTGGCTGTCGCAGCTGACGCCCAATACCTGGGCGTCTCTCTCCTCAAACTGGGCGTTAGCCCCGTTGAATGAGGAGACTTGGTTCCCTCAACCGCCTGTGAAGTCGAAGACGTGGAAGGATAGGACTACGTTCTTCTGACCCGTGAACTGGCTGAGCGATACCTGGTTGCCCGACTGGTCGGGCAGGGTGAAGTCTGGCGCTGATTGTCCGATTTCGGCTGACATTGTTTCGTAAAATCCTCCTGTCGATTTGAGGCGACGACGCTCCGTCGCCAGGGGTTGGTGCATAGGTTTGATCCGCAGGCTCATGCCCGCGGGTTAGACTGACTACTTCCGGTACGCCTCTGGTGGTTCCCCCTCCACGTACGTTGTATTCTGCATGCCGTCGCTGACGGGGAAGAAGGCCAGCGTCACGGCGGTCCCTTCGCCGGAGGCGGTGAAGCCGTGGGCAACGCCCTTCGGTATCACCATCGTCTGGTTGGCCAAGACGGTCGCCTTGTCTTCGCCGATGCGCCCTTCCACCTGGCCCTCCAGCACGGTAATCAATTCGTCCACCTCGTGGATGTGCAGGGGCGCTCCGGCTCCGGGTTCGATGGTGCTGTAATGGAGGGTGCAGTCCACACCCTGATCCATGCCCGCCACGGACCACACCCGGTAGTTGGGCCTCCACGGTATCTCCTGGGCTTCTTGGTGATCAACTATGGACATGGCTCTATTCCTTTCGCTCCCATCTGAGGTCCGGCCGCCGAGCCGCCTGCGCTTCGTTCAATCGGCGCACCGGCGTGGTGTGGGGTGCGGTCTGTACTAGTTCTGGGTTCTCCGTGGCCTCCCGGTCGATGGCGTGCATCGCCTCTATGAACTCGTCCAATGTCTCCTTGCTCTCCGTCTCCGTAGGCTCGATTAGCAGGGCCTCGTCTACCGTTAGAGGGAAATACATCGTCGGCGCGTGGAAGCCGTAGTCCAGCAGTCGCTTGGCCGTCTCCAAGCCCCGCACTCCCTTTGCCTTCTGCCAGTTGGCCGAAAGCACAACCTCGTGCATGCAGGGGCGGTCGAAGGGCAGTAGATACTTGTCCTTGAGTTTGGACAGCAGGTAGTTGGCGTTGAGAACGGCATTTTCGCTGACCTGCCGCAGTCCGGCGTCCCCCAGGGTTCGGATGTAGGTGTAGGCTCGAACCAGTACGCCGAAGTTGCCGTGGGAGGCCGACACCTTTCCGATGGTCTTCTCCGGCGTGGCGAGAACAAACCGTTCCTGACCTGCGCCGTCTTGTTGCTTCACCACCGGCGCCGGAAGGTAGGGCTGGAGAATGGGTTGGGCGCAGACGGGGCCGGCTCCGGGGCCGCCGCCCCCGTGGGGCGTGCTGAAGGTCTTGTGCAGATTCAGATGCATCACGTCGAAGCCCAAGTCGCCCATCTTCACCCGGCCAAGCAGCGCGTTCATGTTAGCGCCGTCGGCGTAGACCAGCCCCCCCGCTTCGTGAATCAAGCGGCAGACCTCCACAATCTGCTGATCGAAAAGGCCCAGCGTGCTGGGAAGGGTTATCATCATTCCCGCCAGGTCAGGCGTGGATTCCCGCTTGAGGGCTTCCAGGTCGCAGTTGCCGTTGTCATCGGTGGGTATCGACACCACCCGGAAGCCCGCCATGGCTGCGGATGCGGGGTTAGTTCCGTGGGCGCTGTCGGGCACCAGCATCTTCAGCCGCCCCCCGTCGCCCCGCTCCTGATGATACTTCTGAATCATGAGAACGCCGGATAGCTCGCCCTGGGCGCCGGCCAGCGGCGCAAGGCTGACGGCGGCCATTCCCGTAATCTCCGCCAGGTAGTCCTGAAGATGGTGCATGAGTTCCAGCGCCCCCTGCACCTGGGCGGCAGGCTGTGAGGGGTGGATGGCGGCGAATCCGGGAAGGAACGCCACTTCGTCGTTGACCTTGGGGTTGTACTTCATGGTACAGCTGCCAAGGGGGTAGAAGTGGGTGTCAATGGAGAAGTTCATCCGGCTCAGGTTGGTGAAATATCGGACAATCTCCGGCTCTGTAATCTCCGGCAGGTCCACTTCCTCCCGCATCATATCCGCACTTGGCAGGGGCTGCTCCGGCACGTCCAGGGCCGGCAGCACCGTCCCGACGCGGCCGGGCACGCTCCGCTCCATCAGCAGGCGGCGGTTATTGTCCATCAAGTTCATCGGCTAAACTCCGAAAGCGCTCCCACCAAGGCTTCTATCTCCTGTCGCGTGTTCATCTCCGTAACGCAAATAAGCATGCAGTTCGGCATGACGTGGCTGATGTCCAGCCCCCCGATAATCTCGCTCTCCAGGAGCCGCCGGTTGATGACGCTGGGGCTGGCGGGACACTTCACCACGAATTCCTTGAAGAAGGTCCCGCGGATGGGGAAGGAGTAGCCCGCCACCCGCCCAATAAGCGACGCTGCGTAGTGGGCCTTGTGGTAGCAGAGTTCCGCCACCTGTCGCAGCCCCTGCTTCCCCAGGGCGGACACGGCGATGGTGCTGGCCAGAGCAAGCAGCGCCTGGCTTGTGCAGATGTTGCTGGTGGCTCGCTCCCGCCGGATGTGCTGCTCTCGGGTCTGGAGGGTCAGCACGTAGCCCGTCTTACCCTCCACGTCCACCGTCCGGCCCACAATGCGACCGGGCATCTGGCGTAGATACTTCTTGCGGGTGGCGAATATGCCGATGAAGGGCCCTCCGAAGCTCATTGGCACCCCCAGGGCCTGCCCCTCGCCCGTCACCAGGTCTGCGCCAAAATCTCCCGGAGGGCGGAACATTCCCATAGCCACCGGGTCCGTCGAGACCACCAGCAGTGCGTCCCGTTCCTGGGCGGCCACTTTGTGGGCGGATAGGTCCTCCACATAGCCAAAGAAATTGGGGTACTGGGTCAGCAGACAGGCGGCTCCCTCGGGCAGACGGGGCCGAACTGAGTCAAGGACGGTGACCTTCAGGCCTTGCGGTAATGCGTAAGTCTCCACAACTTCTCTGTAGGTGGGGGAGACGGTGTTGAGCACAAAGATTTCCTCCCGACCCGTAACCCGACAGGCCATGAGGGCCGCCTCCGCCAGGCTGGAGGCCCCTTCGTACATGCCGTCGTTGGCCACCTCCATACCCATGAGGCTGCAAATCATGGTCTGAAACTCGTAGGCCACCTGCAGGGTCCCTTGGCTGGCTTCCGCCTGGTAGGGCGTGTAGGAGGTCAGGAACTCGCCGCGAGTTATGAGGGGCTTCACTATGCTGGGTATGAAGTGGTTGTACACTCCTGCCCCTAAGAACGACGCATATCCCCCGGCGTTCCTGTTGGTCCCCGCCAGGGCCTCCATTTCCGCGCGCAGCTCTAACTCAGACGTGGGCGGCGGGATGTTCAGCGACGGGCTTCGATGCTCAGCGGGTATGTCCTCGAAGAGCCGGTCGATGGAGTCCAGCCCGATCGCTTCCAACATCTCCTCGCGCTGGGCGGGGGTGTTGGGCATATAGTGGGACTGGAAGGGGACGGAACTGTTGGCGCTCACCGTTAGTGGGCCTCGGTCTCCAGGAAGGCTTCGTACTCCTCCGCCGATAGCAGGTTGGCCATCTCCGCGTCCGCGTTTTCGGCCCGCAGCTTAAGCATCCAGCCTTCGCCTGTCGGGTCGTCGTTGACCAGTTCCGGCTGAGACTCCAACTGCCCGTTGGTCTCCACAATCTTGCCGCCGATGGGAGCGAAGAGGTCTGAAACGGCCTTCACCGATTCAATTTCGCCCAGCTTCTGAAACTGCTTCACCTCGGCGCTGGTGCTGGGCAACTCCACGTACACCACGTCTCCCAACTGGTCTTGGGCGTAGTGGGTGATGCCCACCACAACCAGACCCGGGGACTCTACCCGTGCCCATTCGTGCTCCTTGGAGTACCTTCTGTCCGTGGGGTTCATCTCTCTACCGCCGTTGGAAGGTTGCGACAAAGAATGGCCGATCCGCGGCGTTCTTTATGCTTGAGGTGCTCATCTGTCTTACTGTCTTTTGTAGAAGGGAAGGGTGGTGACAATGGCTGCCGTCGGTCTTCCCCTAATGTCAATTTGAAGGCTCTGGCCCTCTTCGGACCACCGCCGCTCAACATAGCCCATGGCTATATTCCTGTCAAGAGTTGGGGAGTAGCTGCCGCTGGTAATTCGGCCCACCGGTTCCCCCTCGCCCAGGATGGCGTAGTCGTGCCGGGGGATGCTCCGGCCCTCGGAAAAGAGGCCCACCAAGGCCCTCTCCACGCCCTGCTCCTTCTGGCGGCGGAGGGCGTCCGCACCCGCGAACTCCTTGCTCAGGCGAACGAAGCGGCCCAACCCGGCCTCTAGGGGCGTGGTAGTCAGGTCAATGTCGCTGCCGTGCAACGGCAGGCCCGCCTCCAGCCGGAGAACGTCCCTCGCGCCTAGGCCGCAGGCTGCCATTCCGCCGTCCCGGAGGGCCTCCCAGAGGTCTGCCCCGTCCCGGGCGTCCGAAACGATTTCAAAGCCGTCCTCCCCCGTGTATCCCGTCCGCCCGACGAAGACGCTGCGCCCCAGCACAGTGGCCTCCATGCTGCGGAAGAAGCGGAGGCCGGAGGGGGTTTCAGGACTCATGCCATCCACAATGGACGCCGCATCCGGCCCCTGAACGGCAATCATCACCGTGTCGACGGTAACGTCCTCCAGAGTCGTTTGAGAAAAGCGTTCGCTCCGCCACCGCTCCAGCCAGTCAACCACGGCGGGGCGATTGGAGGCGTTGCAGATGAGCAGGTACCGGTTATCTTCCAGCCGGTAGGAGACGGTGTCGTCCATAATCCCCCCATCCTCGTTGCAGATGAGAGAGTACCGGGCGCGGCCTTTCCTAAGATTTCCGATGCGTCCTGTCTGAATCCATTCCATCAGGTCGGTGGCCTGGGGACCGGATACGTAGATGCGTCCCATGTGGGAAACGTCGAAGATGCCGCCCTTCCGTCGAACGGCGTTTGCCTCGGCAAGGATGCCCGCGTACTGCACAGGCATCTCCCAGCCGGCAAAGGGCACCATTCGTCCCTTGAGCTTCACGTGACTTTCGTAGAGGGCCGTTCTCATTCTGGTCTCGCCAACGCTGGATTCAGCCAAGTTCCTTCACCCGTCCTT
>CAYNJI010000032.1:0-4526 GCA_964397605.1 uncultured Dehalococcoidia bacterium
GATGAAGGGCTACCAGATCTCCCAGTACGACATGCCCATCGCCGTCGGCGGTCACCTCGACGTGGAGGCGGACGACAAGAAGCGCACCATCGGCATTACCCGGGTGCACATGGAAGAGGACGTGGCCAAGCTCCAACACGTCCGCACCTCCACCGGCGAGACCTACAGCCTGGTGGACGTCAACCGCTCCGGCGTGCCTCTCATGGAAATTGTCAGCGAGCCGGACATCCGCTCCCCAGAGGAGGCCCGCCAGTATCTCACCACCCTCCGGACCATCCTCCGCTACGTGGGCGTTACCACCGGCAGCATGGAGGAGGGGAACTTCCGGTGCGACGCCAACGTGAGCATCCGCCCTATGGGCAACACCGAGCTCGCGACCCGCGCCGAAGTCAAAAACATGAACAGCTTCCGCTCCGTGTTCAGCGCCTTGGAGTACGAGGTGGAGCGCCAGCAGCGCGTCGTGGGAGACGGCGGGCGCGTCGTTCAGGAGACCCGCGGCTGGGTGGATGACCGCGGCGTCACAGTGAGCCAGCGCAGCAAAGAGCACGCCCACGACTATCGCTACTTCCCGGAGCCGGACCTGCCCGAGCTTCTACCGGACCCTACATGGGTGGAGGAGATTCGGGCGTCGCTGCCGGAACTGCCCGCCCAGCGGCGGGCCAGGTTCGTCAGCCAGTACGACCTGCCGCTATACGACGCCGGACTTCTCACTGCCAACCGGCCCGCTGCGGAATTTTTCGAGCAGGCCGTGAACGGCAAGGCCAAGGCGATTCAACAAAGGGCGAAGCGGGTCAGCAACTGGATGCTGGGGGAGGTCTCCCGCCTGCTGGACGACGGCCTGGCCAGCATAGACGAGTCCCCCTTGAAGCCCGAACATCTCGGACAACTCTCAGACCTGGTTGAGTCCGGCGTCCTCAACAGTTCCTTGGCCAAGACCGTCCTGCAGAAGGCCTTCGAGAGCGGCAATGCCCCGAAGCGTATCGTTAAAGAGGAAGGCTACGTCCAGATAAGCGATTCCTCGGTGGTGGAGCAGGCGGTGCGGCAGGCCATCGACCAGAACCCCAAGGCGGTGCAGGACTTCCTGGGCGGGCGAGAGACCGCCTCCAAGTTCCTCGTAGGCCAGGTGATGCGAATTACCCGCGGCAAGGCCAACCCCGCTATTGTCAACAACCTGGTGCTTCAGCAACTCAACAACCTTCAAAACACCGACGGGAGTAGTTAGTTGGAAACCATTCTCAACTTCATTCAGATTCTCATATCCGTGACGCTGGTGCTGGTCATTCTCTTCCAGGTACGCGACCTGGGCAGCGGCCTGTTCGGCAGCGCCAACACTACCTTCCGTGTGCGGCGGGGTGTTGAGTTGGTTCTATTTCGGTCGACCATCGCCATCGTACTTCTCTTCATCATCGTCTCCATCATCAGGGTGAGGTTGATCTAAGGACAGAGCCTTGCCTTCTCCCAAGCCCGTCATCACTCTGGCAACGGCCTTCGGCGTTCAGGACCCCTACGTGGGCCTGATGAGGGGCGTCATCCTCAGCATCAATCCCGACGCCGAGATTGTAGACGTAACCCACGGGATTACGCCCCAAAACGTCCTTCAAGGTTCCTTTCTGCTTCATCACAGCCGGCGATACTTCCCCAAGGACGCCATTCACGTCGCAGTCGTGGACCCGGGCGTCGGGACGAATCGGCGCGCTGTCCTGCTTGAAACGCCCCTGGCCCGCTTTCTGGCCCCCGACAACGGACTACTCAGCCACGTCCTCCTGCACGGCTTGGGTCGGCCGTCGACGAAAGGCGGGCCGGTGGAGGTTCCTGTCGGCTGGAGGGCCTACCACCTGACCAACCCCGCGTACTGGCTCCAACCCCTGAGCCGTACCTTCCACGGGCGGGACCTATTTGCCCCTGTAGCGGCCCATCTCTCCAAAGGCGTGCCGCCCTCGGAGTTGGGCGACGAAGTGTCTAGCCTGAACTGCCTATCTCTCTCCACACCCCGCTGGAGGGGCGACGTCCTCCGAGGAAGGGTCGTCCACGTGGACAGGTTCGGTAATCTGGTCACGGATATCCCCGCCGACCTACTGACAGTCGATGAAGCCCCCAGTGACCCTGACAGGGGCGTCCCTCGTGGGCGCCCTTCTCCCCTCAATGTTCAAATAGAAGTAGGCGGCGCAGTTATAGAAGGGCTGAGCGACAGCTACGCCGAAGCCAACGGCCTGCTGGCCATCATCGGCAGCTTCGACACCCTGGAGATTGCGCTCAAGAACGGCAACGCCGCCTCCAAGCTGTCCCTGGCTCCAGTCGCCCCCGTCACCGTCCGCCGCAACCCCTAAGAGCGGCGGCCTCAGCCGTCACCCAACGACTCGCGGCTTTCGGGGGTGCCTACGTTGACCTGGCTGGCGCCGGCGGCCCAAGCCAGCGCCGTAAGCATCTGCACCGGGTCCAATACCTGCCAGAGAATTCCATTGTTGACGAAGTAGCCATTGGCAAATACCAGGGCGCCCAGCGTCAACGAAACCACCGCGCCCACGCGTCCCGCAACGCATCCGCAGCGCCACAGAGCCACCGCCGCCACGCTGGAGGAACCGATGAACAACGGATTAACGGTGAGCCACACGTTACCCCCATGGTCGCCAAATAGGTCACTGTAACCGTTGGCGAGCACCACCAGAGCCAACGTGCCTAACGCTAGGCTTCGGACCCAGGGAACGCGTCGGGTGCTCATCCAGACCCACCAGACCCCACCGAACCCCATCAGCAAAGGGGCGATTTGCCACATCTTCCAAGGCCAGTAGGAAACGGACAGCCCTTCCGGATCTACGACGATAGTCCTCTCAGTCCAGGCAAAAATGGCCAGGGCCACGAAGGCAACCGCCGCGACGGCGGGGATTGGTGCAAGGTCCCGCGGGGCGATCAGTTTAAACATCAGACATCCTTCCTGCTGCGGGTTCTCATTAAGCCAGTTGCTGCTTTGGGACCTGTCAGAAGGCCTATCACCGCTCCCCTACAACGCCAGCTTGCCGGGGTTCATGATGTTCTGCGGGTCCAGGGCCATCTTCATCACCCGGACCACATCCAAGCCAGCGCCCATCTCCCTGGGCAGCAGGTGCGCCAGCTTCACTCCCACCCCGTGGCAATACTCCATTATTCCGCCCATGTCCTGGGCCAACATCAACGCCTCGTCTACCGCCTTGGGCATGTCCTCCGGCAGCGTATCCGTCCCCGGCACCAGCACTATTGAAAACAGCTCCGGCTCCGTCCAGATGGCGAATTCCGTCGCCCGAACATCGTATTCCTTGAAGATGGCCTCGCATCGGAGCCGGTACTCCAACACTCTCGAAACCGGCAAGGCCACGTGTAGATAGTCGAAGGAACGACCCTGAGGTCTCGGTGCATCGCCTCCCGTCGATTCGGCCAGGCTGTCTCGATAGGCTTCTGCGATCTGATAGCGAGTGTCCCAATAGATGACGGCCTCCGTGGGGCCCATGTCCCGCCCCTTCTTACTGACGCAGATTTCGGCGGACCGACGCCTCTGGGCCTCCACCAACTCTCTGTACCCTTCAAAGACCATATACAGATGAATCCCCTCGAAGTCGTCGGCTAGGTCCACCACGGCGGGACGCAGCCCCAAAGCGAACATCTCCGACACCGCGCCGAACCCATCCTCGAAGGTCTGAAATCGGAATGTGGAGAACACCCGCTCCTCCGGCTGACGGTAGACCTTCAGCGTGGCCTTGGTGTTGATGCCGAAA
This sequence comes from uncultured Dehalococcoidia bacterium, assembly GCA_964397605.1. Lineage (GTDB taxonomy): Bacteria > Chloroflexota > Dehalococcoidia > Lucifugimonadales > JAPULR01. The sequence goes on from CAYNJI010000032.1 coordinate 3,747, forward strand.
ACCCCTTCCGAGCCGATGAACAGGTGGTTGAGATTGGGGCCGCTGGAGGTCTTCGGTACGTTTCTGGTAGTTATCACGCCACCGGAAGGCATCACAACCTCCAGGCCCAGCACCTGCGCCCCCATTGGACCCACGGCGGCGGCCCGGTATCCCACGCCGTTTGTCGATATGGCCCCACCGACAGTGGCGATGGGCACGCTCCAAGGGTCGTGGCCCAACATCAGGCCCCGCTCGGCTAGGGCCGACGCCAAGTCTTCCAGAATCACCCCCGCCTCCATCGTGGCCGTCATGTTCGACGGGCTGACTTCCAGAATTTTGTTCATTAGGCCCATGTCGACGATGACGCCGCCCCGCAGGGGCGTCAGCCCACCCATGACGCCGGTGCCGCCGCCATAGGGAATCACGGGAGCCCCGAAGTCCCTGGCCACCCTCACCACCCACGCCACTTCCTCCGTAGACCTGGGTCTCACCAACACGTCGGCGCTGCGTTCGAGAAGAGGAGCGGCGGCGAAGGCCCGGCTCGGACTCAAAGCGTCCTGCGAGTAGCGGCGCACCTCCTCCTCGTCTGTCACGACCCTGGAGGGTTCGAGCAGCCCCTTTAGCCTATCTATCAAGTCCCAATAAAGCACTTCAAATCCAATGCGCCAGCCGTCGCTGAAAAGTCTTGTGTGAGAACGACGCCAAACTCCGCAACCTTCCTATTTGGGAGGAGACAAAGGCCGATGAGACCCGCGATACGCACCCCAGTCCCTGGCTCAAGCTCAGGACTACGACGACTGC
>CAYNJI010000032.1:4536-5117 GCA_964397605.1 uncultured Dehalococcoidia bacterium
CCAAACCGGACCGTCGGCGGTGTCCTCTAGAGTGACGCCCATTTCGCCCAGGCCAGCGCGGATTGCGTCCGCCATCTGATATTCGCGGGCCTGCCTAAGTTCCCTACGAATGGCCAGTAGAGTCTCAACGATAGTTGCCCCGTCCTCATCCTGCGCGTGGGCCTCCACCCAGCCCGCCAGCTTGTGCTGCCCCGATGCGTTAAGCTGCGATCCCGTCTCTCGAAGGAGGGCCATAACTGGCGCAAGCGGCAGCTCTTGTCCCTGCCCGTCATCCAAGAAAGCCAGCCCCAACACAGCCCCCAGCCGTCGAAGTCGGGACTGGGCGGCGTCTACCGCCTCCCTCCGCTCCCTGGCCCGGTTTATCTCCCTCGCCAGGTCAAAGAGGGCGCCCATGGCCTGGGGCGTATTCAGGTCCGAGTCCATGGCATCCGCGAACCGGTCCTCGAAGGGGGATGCGTCCAACCTCCCGTTGTCGGAACTGTCCGCGCCGGGGCGTAAAGCGTTCCGAAGGCGGGCAGCGGCGCGCTCCATGGCGTCCAGACCATCATCACTATAGTTAAGCGGACTGCGATAGTGAGAGC